>JALYRA010000077.1 GCA_030855545.1 Actinomycetota bacterium
AGCGTCGGGATCAGCAGGCCGAGCGCCTGGAGCCAGTTACGCCGCAGGAACCGCAGCTTGGCAGGCGCCAGCCTCAGGCGGGCGAGGAACTCGAGCGCGAAGACGGCCCAGATCGCCCACCCCGCGAAGAGCACGACCGTCGCCCGGGCGCCGCCCGGCTCGACCGCAAGCTCGTAGCCGACGAGGAGAGCGAAGACGATACCGAGCCACGCCATGAACGGATCGGAACGCTCGGTCGCCTTCTCCAGCCAGCCCTCGAGGAGCGCCTCCTCGCGACTCGGCGGGTCAGCCATCGCGCCATTATCCCGCCTGATTCGACAACCGCGTGCCACTCGCCGCAAAGCGGCGCGACCACCCTTCGCCCGTGACCTCGGTCGGCCCCGTCCTCGTCGCGTCCTTGTGCAGCTCTTTCGCGATGCGCCCGGCACGATTCGAACGTGCGACCTCTGCCTCCGCAGGGCAGCGCTCTATCCCCTGAGCTACGGGCGCGCGGGGAGGGCCAGTGTAGCGGCGTGCGGGCCGATGGTCAGCTCGGCATCCTCCGGGACCTCGCGCCGCACGTATGCGAGCGCTACGGCACCGTCCTCGGTCGCGGCGGCGCTCGTAACCCGGCCGACACTCTTGCCTTCGTACTCGACCTCCGTGTCGGGCTCAGGGATCTCCGCGAGCGTCAGCACTCTCAGGCCGCGGTTCGCGTGGCCGCGGTAGTGCAGCCGCGCGATCGGCTCCTGGCCGGGATAACAGCCCTTGGTGAAGCTGACGGCACGCTCGGTCAGGCCCGCCTCGGCGGGAAGGATGCGCTCGTCGATCTCCTTCCCCCACGCGGGCGTGCCGGCTCGGATCCTGAGCAGCTCGAGCTCGTCGGTGGAGAGCGTCGGCTCGAGCTCGGCGTCGAGCGCCTCGGCTGCAGGCTCGCCGTAGTCGCTGGTCGAAATGCCCTCGCCGCCGAAGACGATGTGACTCGTGTGCTCCTCCGACTGGATCTCCACCTTGGCGGCGAAGCGCGAACGGCGTAGGTCGGCGCCGACGCGCTCGCCGAGGTCCGGCTCGGTGAGCAGCAGGAAGTCCTCTTGCCCGCGCCGGAGGACGACGAGCGGCGCGATCACGCGCGCCTTCGCCGTCAGGAGCAGGGCCTCGCACGACTCACCGGGGCCGAGCGCGGCGACGTCGTTCGAGACCATCCGGTCGAGGTATGCCTCGGCGTCGGGGCCTGTGACGCCGACGAACGACCTCGGGCGGACTGCACTGCGCACGATGTTTACTCTAGAGGCCGTGTTCAGGTCCAAGGCGGAAAAGAAGGTGATCGAGGCGGGTTACGACCCCGTCCGGCTCCCTCCGGGCCAGTACCTGACGGAGAAGTGGCCCGTGCTGCACGCCGGTTCGGTTCCCTCGACGGACCTGGCGACGTGGACGTTCGAGGTGTCCGGCGAGGTCGAGAACCCGGTCACGCTCTCGTGGGACGAGTTGAACGCGCTGCCGCGCTCGGACGACACGCAGGACATCCATTGCGTCACGCGCTGGTCGCGGTTCGACATGACCTTCTCCGGGATCCACTGGCGCGAGCTCGAGCAGCTCGTGCGGCCGAAGCCGAGCGCGCGATACGCGATCGCGCAGGCGGAGCACGGCTTCACGGCGAACGTGCCGATCTCGTCCCTGCACGATGCACACGCGCTCCTCGCGACACACGCAGACGGCGAGCCGCTCACCGCCGAGCACGGCTATCCCCTGCGGCTCGTGATCCCGGGAAAGTACTTCTGGAAGAGCGCCAAGTGGCTCCGAGGGATCGAGCTGTCGGCAACGGACAAGCCGGGCTTCTGGGAGCGTTACGGCTACCACAACGACGCCGACCCCTTCAAGGAGGAGCGCTACGGATTCTGAGCCCGACGCAGATCACTCGATCGAGTGACTCCAGCGAAGGCAACAGGCGCCGATACCTGGGCTACCCAACCTCCCCAGATTCACCCCCTCGAAGACCCGGCCCCCACCGGGTCTTCTCTTTGGAACGATGAAGGGCCGGCTCACGCCGGCCCTTCGTCTTGAGCGAAAGCCCGTAGGGCTTCCTACATCATCCCGCCCATGCCGCCCATGTCGGGCATGCCGCCACCGGCGCCTGCCTTCTCGGGGGCCTCGGCGACGATCGCCTCGGTCGTGAGGATGTTCTTCGCGATCGATGCTGCGTTCTGCAGCGCCGAGCGCGTCACCATCGTCGGATCGATGATCCCGGCCTTGACCAGGTCCTCGACCTCGCCCGTGTCGACGTTCAGACCCTGGCCCTTGGATGCCGACTTGACCTGGTTGACGACAACCGAGCCCTCGAGCCCGGCGTTGTAGGCGAGCTGGCGAAGCGGCTCCTCGAGCGCGCGGCGGATGATCTGCGCGCCCGTCTTCTCGTCGCCCTCGAACGTGTCGAGCTTGATCGAGTTGATCGCGTGCATCAGCGCAACGCCACCGCCCGGAACGATGCCCTCCTCGAGGGCGGCGCGGGTGGCCTGGAGCGCGTCCTCGACGCGGTGCTTCTTCTCCTTCATCTCGGTCTCGGTCGCAGCGCCGACCTTGACGACGGCGACGCCGCCGGCCAGCTTCGCGAGCCGCTCCTGGAGCTTCTCGCGGTCGAAGTCGGAGTCGGTGTTCTCGATCTCGGACTTCAGCTGCTTGATCCGCGACTTGATGCCCTCGCCGTCGCCGGCACCGTCGATGATGGTCGTCGTGTCCTTGGTGATCACGACGCGACGGGCCTTGCCGAGCTGGGCGATCTTCGTGTTCTCGAGCTTGAGGCCCATCTCCTCGGTGATCACCTCGGCGCCCGAGAGGATCGCAATGTCCTCGAGCATGCGCTTGCGGCGGTCGCCGAAGCCCGGCGCCTTGACAGCCACCGCGGAGAACGTGCCGCGGAGCTTGTTGACCACGATCGTCGCGAGCGCCTCACCCTCGAGGTCCTCGGCCACGATCAGCAGCGGGCGACCGGCCTGGATCACCTGCTCGAGCACGGGCAGGAGGTCCTTGACTGCGCCGATCTTCTGGTTCGCGACCAGGATGAACGGATCCTCGAGCACGGCTTCCATGCGCTCGGCGTCCGTGATCATGTACGGCGAGAGGTAGCCCTTGTCGAACTGCATGCCCTCGGTGAACTCGAGCTCGAGGCCGAATGTCTGGCCCTCCTCGACATTCACGACGCCGTCCTTGCCGACCTTCTCGATGGCGTCGGCGATCACGTCGCCGATCTCGCGCTCGCGTGCCGAGATGGTGGCGACCCGGGCGATGTCCTCCTTGCCCGAGACCTCCTTCGACTGCGACTTCAGATCTTCGACGACGGCGTCGACGGCCGCCTCGATGCCGCGCTTGATCCCCATCGGGTTCGCGCCGGCGGCCACGTTCTTCAGGCCCTCCCGGACGATCGCCTGGGCGAGCACGGTCGCTGTCGTCGTGCCGTCACCGGCGACGTCGTTGGTCGCCGTGGCGACCTCGCGGATGAGCTGAGCTCCCTGGTTCTCGAACGGGTCCTCGACCTCGATCTCGCGGGCGATCGTGACGCCGTCGTTCGTGATCGTCGGCGCGCCGAACTTCTTGTCCAGCACGACGTAGCGGCCCTTCGGGCCGAGCGTCACCTTGACGGTGTCGGCGAGGATGTTGACGCCGCGCTCGAGCGCGCGGCGTGCGTCCTCATTGAACTTGAGCTCCTTGTGAGCCATTTTCAGAATCCTCCTGTAGTTCTTGAGCTGTGCTTGTGCTGGCTAGGCTCGGCTAAGTTCAGACCGCGGCGCGGTCGCCGACGACCTTCGCGAGGACGTCCGACTCGCGCAGAATGAGGACGTCGTCCATGCCGACCTTGATCTCGGTGCCGCCGTACTTGGAGAAGATGATCTCGTCACCCTCCTCGACATCCATCTTGATGTACTCCCCGTCCTCGTCACGCGGGCCGGGACCCACCGCGAGGACCTTGCCGCGCTGCGGCTTCTCCTTCGCGGTGTCGGGCAGCACGATGCCGCTGATGGTGGTCTCCTCTTCTTCGAGGACCTCCACGATCAGCCGGTCACCAAGAGGCTGCAGATTCATTGAGTTGCCTCCTCGTTCGTCAGACTTTGTGACAGACGTTGGCACTCTACACGACAGAGTGCCAAGCGGATTCTACAAATTCGGAGCCGCTGCGCAACCGATAACCATTCGCAAGCCTCCGAAAGTGTCACAAAGTGTCACTGACCCGTGAGTTCTCGGCCGGCGGCGTCCTCGTCCGGCGCCTGCGCGGCCGGTGGTGGATGGCCGCGATCAGGCCGAACGGCAAGCCAGCAGGCACATGGGCGCTACCGAAGGGGCTGATCGACCCGGGCGAGAAGGGTCCGGCAACCGCCGTCCGCGAGGCGTACGAGGAGACCGGGCTGCACGCCCGCCTCGAAGGGAAGCTCGGCGACGTCCGCTACGTCTACACGCGCCGCGGTGAACGGGTCTTCAAGGTCGTCAGCTTCTTCCTGCTCCGCTACACGAGCGGGCGGATCGGCGAACTGCCGCCCGGGATGGAGATCGAAGTGGCCGAGGTGCGGTGGCTGCCGCTCGAGGACGCGCCACGCCTGCTCGCCTACGGCGGCGAGCGCGAGATGGCCGAGCGGGCGCTCGCCGCTCTATAGTCGTGCGTCGTGGCCACCTACGCGCTCAACTTCTACTCCCCGATCGTCTCCGACCAGCTGCGTTCGCATCGAAAGACGGCGACGATCCGGCTCGGCGACAAGTCGGGCAAGTACAAGAAGGGGATGATCGTCACCGTGCTCGTAGGCGTTCGCTACGGGCAGCGCGAGAAGATCTTCGACGCGGTGATCGACAAGGTCGAGGTCAAGCAGATCCACGAGCT
>JALYRA010000101.1 GCA_030855545.1 Actinomycetota bacterium
TCACAGCTGCGGCACCATTCCCTCGGCGCCGTCGACCCTCGGGCCGGGGACGTTCGGGAACCTGAACTGCAGCGGCTCGCGGCCCGGCTGACAGACCCACGCTTGGCCCGTCTCTTCGCTGCGGGCTGCGAGCAGGATCGCCGCCGCGATCTGGCCTGGCTCCATCAGCGGGAAGCCGGCCTCGTCGAGCTCCGCCTGCACCGGCTCCGTCATCGGCGAGCGCACGATCCCCGGGCAGATCAGATTGATTCGGATCCCGCGGGGCTCGAGCAACGGCGCCATCGAGCGCGCGTAGCCGACGATCGCGTGCTTGGTCAGCACGTAGAGCGGATCCGACTCCATCGGGATCAGGCCGGCGAGCGACGCCGTGACGACGAAGACGCTCCCCGGCTGCATCCGCGGCGCGAGCGCCTGGACGCCGAAGACGACGCCGTCGACGTTGACGCCGAGGATCCGCCGGTAGTCGTCGATCGTGCCGTCGCCTTTCGCGAGCACACCGGCGTTCAGACAGACGAGGTCGGCCGGCTCGACGTCGAGCCAGGCCTGTGGGTCGGAGACGTCGAACCCGTCGGCGAGGTCGAGTCCGCGTACGTCGGCGCCCGCGACCTCGAGCGCGGCGACGAGCGCGCTGCCGATTCCGCCGGACGCGCCCGTGACGACCGCGGTCTCAGGGAACAAGGACGACCTTCCCCGTGGACTTCCGCGACGCGATCAGCTCGTGCGCCTCGTTGGCCTGCTCGAGCGGGAACTCGGCGCCGACAACCGGGCGTAGCATCCCCCGCTTCCACAGCGCCAGCAGCTCGTGTGCCTCAGCCTGCACGAGCTCCGGCCGGAATCCCATCAGCCGGCCGAGATAGAAGCCCTGGACGCCGGTGTTCCGCCCGACGAGCCGCGCCGGGTCCACCGGCTCCCAGGCGCCGCCGGCGAAGCCGATCCCGATCGCGACGCCGAGCGGCCGCAGCGACTTCAGGCACGCGGTGAAGACGGGGCCGCCTACCGGGTCGAGCGCAACGTCGATGTCGTCGAGCTCGCCGATCTCCTCGTACGATACAGTCCGTTCTGCGCCCAGCTCGCGGGCGAGCGTGAGCTTCTCCTCCGACCCGGCCGCCGCGGTCACGGTCGCGCCGAGCAGCTGCGCAATCTGGATCGCCGCCGTGCCGACGCCGCCAGCCGCGGCCGTGACGAGCACGTTCGACCCGGGATGAACGTGTGCCTGCCGCTTGAACGGCAGCGCGGCGGTGAGGAAGGTGGTCAGGAACGACGCTCCCTCGGCGTAGCTCGCGCTCTCGGGCAGGTCGAAGGTCCAGTCGTCGTCGACAGCGGCGCGCTCCGCGTAGCCGCCGCCGGTCGTCCGCACAAAGCCGAGCACGCGCCTGCCGTCGACGTCTCCGGCGACCTCGTTGCCGAGGAGCGCCGGCAGCGGCGGCGGCTGCGGATAGTGCCCGAGCCGGATCAGCACGTCCGCGAAGTTGATCCCCGCCGCCCGCACCTCGACGAGCAGCTGGCCGTCCCCGGGCTCCGGTTCGGGAACGTCCTCGACGGAGAGCGGGCCGCCGACCTCGCGGAGGATCGCCGCTCGCACTAGCGTCCGGTGAACTCGGGCTTGCGCTTTTCCAGGAACGCGACGACGCCCTCGGCGCCGTCCTCGCTGCCGATGCACTTGATGAAGCCCTGCGCCTCGCGCTGCATCCCCTGCGCGAGCGGCAGGTCGCGGGTCTCCGACGCGAGCTCCTTGATCACGCCCATCGCGAACGGGGAGCGCTCCGACAGCGTCCGCGCGAGCTCCATCGCCGCGTCCAGCAGTCCCTCACGCGGAACCACCCGCTCGACGAGCCCCCAGTCGTACGCCTGCGAGCCGGAGATCGGATCGCCGCTCAGATTGAGGAAGAGCGCGCGGCCGTGGCCGACGAGCCGCGGCAGCCGCTGGGTGCCGCCGCCACCCGGGATGAGACCGAGCTTGATCTCCGGCTGCCCGAGCTGCGCGTCCTCGGCTGCGATGCGGATGTCGCACGCCATCGCGAGCTCGAGGCCTCCACCGAGGCAGTAGCCGTGGATCGCTGCGATCACCGGTGTGCGGCCGGCGTCCATCCGCATCGCGAGCTTCTGGATCCCGCGCGCGCTACCGCTTTCGGCCGCCTCCTCGATCTGCTCGCGCATCGCGGGGAACTCGGTGATGTCGGCGCCGGCGACGAACGCCTTCTCGCCCTCGCCGCGCAGGACGATCGCGCGCACCTCGTCGTCGCGGTCGAGCCGGTCGTACTCCTCCTCGAGCTCCTCGAGCAGTTTCGACGAGAGCGCGTTCACGGGCGGGTGGTCGAGAGTGACGATCGCGACGCGACCATCCACCTCGACCTTCACGTATTCAGCCATTCAGCTCCTCTTATCTAGCGAGCGGGGCCGCAAAGCGGCCCCCTTTAGGGGTCTTGCGCGATGAGCATCCGCTCCTGCGGATGCTCATCTTGCGCCCATACGGAGCGCGCCGTCGAGACGGATCACCTCGCCGTTCAGGTACTCGTTTTCGACGATGTGCTTGACGAGCGCGGCGAAGTCCTCGGCGCGCCCGAGCCGCTTCGGGAAGGGGATCTGCGCCGTCAGGCTCTCGCGGATGTCCTCGCGCATCGGGCCGAGCATCGGCGTGTCGGACGGGCCCGGGGCGATCGTGACGACGCGGATGCCCTTCGAGGCCAGGTCGCGCGCGATCGGCAGCGTCATCCCTGCGACGCCGGCCTTCGACGCGGAGTAGGCAGCCTGGCCGATCTGCCCGTCGAAGGCGGCATTCGAGGCGGTGTTGACGATGACGCCGCGCGTCCCCTCCTCGTCGGGCTCGCCCTCGGCGATCTTCGCGGCGGCCAGCGAAAGCACGTTGAACGTGCCGATCAGGTTGACCTCGATCACTTTGCGGAAGCGGTCGAGCGGGAAGCCGATGACGCGGGCGCCGCCGCCGATCCCGGCGCAGTTGACCGCGCCGTGCAGCTCGTCGCACGAGTCGACGAGCTTGCCGACAGCCTCCGCGTCGGTGACGTCCGTCTCCGGCAGGTCGGCGATCACGACCTTCGCCCCCTCGCTCTCGAGCATCGCCGCGGTGGCCTCCCCGAGCCCGGAGCGGCCACCCGTGACGATGAACGTCTTCCCTGCGATGTCCACTACGACGAGACTTGCGCGTTCGGGAACTGCTCCCGCAGCGCCGTCTTGCGGAACTTGCCGACGGCCGTCTTCGGGATCTCCTGCACGAACTCGAACCCGTCCGGCAGCCAGAACTTGGCGAAGTTCGGGGCGAGGAACTCGCGCAGCTCTTCGGGGGTCGCGCTCTGCCCCTCGCGGAGCACGCACACCGCGAGCGGCCGCTCGTCCCACTTCTCGTGCGGCGTCGCGATCACCGCTGCCTCCGCGATCGCGGGATGCGCCATCAGCGCGTTCTCGAGGTCGACCGACGAGATCCACTCGCCGCCCGACTTGATCACGTCCTTCGAGCGATCCTTGATCATCACGTAGCCCTTGGGGTGGAAGGACGCGATGTCGCCGGTCTTGAACCAGCCGTCGTCCGTCCAGCGCTCCGCCTGCTCGGGCGTGTCGTAGTAGCTCGACGCGACCCACGGGCCGCGCACCTCGAGCTCGCCCATCGCCTCGGCGTCCCAGGGGATCTCGTTGCCCTCGTCGTCGATCGCGCGAAGCTCGACGAAGGGAAGGGGAAGCCCCTGCATCGCGACGACGTCGAGTTGCGTCTCCTCGTCGGCGGTGCGGAACTCGCCCACGTAATCGGACGCGGTCGCGAGTGGGGAGGTCTCAGTCATCCCCCAGCCGTGGACGACCGTCTTGCCGTGCCGCTGGCGGAAGCCGGCGATCATCGCGCGCGGGGCCGCCGAGCCGCCGACGAGCATCGAGTGCAGCTTCGAGAGATCCCAGCGATCCGGCTCCTGGTCGAGCATCCCGAGGATGCCCATCCAGATCGTCGGTACACCGGCCGTGATCGTCACCTTCTCCTGCTCGAAGTCGTCGAGCAGCGTCTCGGGGTCGAGGAACGGGCCGGGGAAGACGAGTTTCGCGCCAACCATCAGGCAGGTGTACGGATAGCCCCACGCGTTCGCGTGGAACATCGGCACGACCGGGAGCATCGTCTCGGCCTCGGTCACGTGCAGCCCGAGCG
>JALYRA010000110.1 GCA_030855545.1 Actinomycetota bacterium
GCCGTGACACGTTCTGGGGCATCGCCTGGACGCTGTTGCATGCGATTGAATCCGCGCCGGTGGAAGAGTACGAGTCCATGCTTCCTCCGGCAGGGACGCCCCAACCGGAGGACGCCGATGACTGGCCGGCGCAGTTGCGTCACACAATCGAGAACGAGCGACGGCACGGACACAGCGATGGGGCTTAGCGAGCGTCACGACTCGGCTGGGCGAGCGTGTTGTCACTCGAAACGACTGCGTTGGCAGAGAACTCGTCAGACGGGAGCCGGTGTTGCGTCGAGCACGCGCAGGCAGACGCCGACGACCTGCGGGTCGAACTGCGTGCCCGCGGCCGCTTCGAGGCGGCGCAGGGCCTCCTCCGGGGGAAGCGCGCGGCGGTACGGCCGGTCGGTCGTCATCGCGTGGAAAGCGTCGCACGCGAAGATGATCCGCGCCTCGAGCGGGATCTCTTCGCCCGCCTTCTTGTCCGGATAGCCCTCTCCGTCCCAGCGCTCGTGGCACGCGCGGACGATCCCGCATACGTCCTGGAGCTGGTCGATCGGGCCGATGATCTTCGCGCCGAGCTCGGGATGCGTCTCGATCAGCGCGCGCTCATCATCGGTCAGCGGCCCCGGCTTCAACAGCACCGAGTTCGGGATCCCGATCTTGCCGATGTCGTGGAAGAGGGCGCCGAGCTCGAGCCGCTTCAGCGTCTCGCCGTCGAGGCCGAGTTCCTCGCCCACCCGGAGTGCCGTGTCGGTGATCCAGCGGGCATGTGAGGATGTGTACTCGTCGCGCGCCTCGAGCGCGTTCGCAAGCGCCTCGACCGTCGAGAGGAAGGTGCGCTCGAGCCCCTCGAAGCTCGATGCATTCGCGATCGCGAGCTTCGCCTGATGGGCGAGACCTCCGACGAGCTCGAGCTCGCGGTCGCCGTACTCGTCCTCACTGGACGAGGCGACAGCGATCGCGCCCCAGCGTCCTTCGAACGTGAAGGGAGCGATCATGTATGAGCCGGACCCGCCGGGAGGCGGATCGCTGAAGGCCGCGTAGACCTCGGGGCCGACCACGTAGGGCTCGGCTCGGTCGACGAAGCGCGCGGGCATCTCGCCGGCGAAGCGTCTGCCGACGACCGCACGTCCGGCCTCGTAGCCGACTGCGGCCCGTCCGACGAGATCGCCGCCGGCGGTGTCCTGCAGCCAGAGCGACGCGTGCGGCGCGCCGGTCAGCTGGGCGGCGCCCTCGACCACGCGCTTGAGCACGTCATCGAGGCCCTCGGCGGCCGCGAGCTCGCGGCCGAACTCGAGCAGCGCCTTCGCACTCTCCGTCTCACGCCGCTGCGCCTCGTAAAGACGGGCGTTCTCGAGCGCCACGGCGGCGTGGCCGGCCAGCACCTGGAGCAGGCGCAGGTCGTCGTCGTCGAACTGGTTCAGGCCGAGCTTCGAGACGACGATCGCGCCGATCACGCGCGCGCCGCAGTTCAGCGGCACGGCGATGATCGACTCCTCGATCTGCTCGGTGCCTTCGACCTTGATCGCGAACTCGCACTCCGCTGCGTTGCCGAGCAGCAGCGGCTCGCCGGTCTCGACGACGCGTCCGGTGACGCCCTCGCCCACGGGCGCGCGGAAGACCTCCGCCACAGTGCGGTCCGGCGCGGTCAGCTCGCCCTGAAAGGCGATCGGCGTCAGCTCCTCACCGTCGCGGATGAAGATGCGGCAGTTGTGGTAGTCGATCAGCTGCCGGAGCTCGTTCGCGATCGCCATGCCGATCTCGCGGACGTCGTTCGAGCGGTTGAGCTTGCCCGCGAGCGACTGGAGCATCTTCAGATGGGCGATCGAGCGGATGTCCTCGCCGCGAGTGTCCCGCGCGGCCGGGCGCTCGGTTGCCGACTCGTCGAAGAAGACGACTTGGTTCTTGCCGCGCGCCTTCGCCGTCATCATCGCTGCCTCGGCGCAGGCGACGAGCTCGCGCGGGTTCGCAGCGTGCTCGGGTCCCTGGGCGACGCCGATCGAGACGGCGACCTTGCCCGCGAGGTCGAACGCGACGTCGTCGAGCCGCCGGGCCAGCCGCGTTGCCAGCGAGAACGCGTGCTCGCGATGGCTCGCCGGCACGATCACCGCAAACTCCTCGCCGCCGATGCGGCAGACGACGTCGCTCGAGCGGACGGTGGCGCGCAGGTGGTTGGCGAGCTCCGCGAGCACCTGGTCGCCGACGGCGTGACCGAAGACGTCGTTCACCTTCTTGAAGTCGTCGATATCCATCATCACGACGGCGACGTTTTCGTGCGCGGCCGCGCTCCGGGTGAGCTCGCGGCGGAGACGCTCGTGGAAGTAGCGGTGGTTGTAGAGGCCGGTGAGAGAATCCGTTTGCGCCTCGCGTTCGAGGCGGGCGCGGATGTGCGCGTTGTCGACCGCGAGTGCCGCCGCGTCGCCGAGGCGCTTCGCCAGCTCGAACTCCTCCTCGCTGAACGAGGCGTCCTCGCCGATCCGGTAGACGTTGAGCGTTCCCTTGAGCTGGCCGCGCGCGATCAGCGGCACGACGATCAGTGCCTCCGGCTCGAGCGGCGTCCCGGGAACGAACTCGACCCGAGGATCGAGATGAGCCTGGTTCGAGAGCACCGGCTCGCGATGCTCGACCGCCCAGCCGGTGATGCCGACGCCGAAGGGGAACGTGTCGCTGTAGATCTCCGCTGCCCACTCGCTGCGCACGAGCGCGGGGATGAGCTCCCGCTTCGGCTCGTCGGCCTCGTAGATGTGCAGCGCCTCGTACGGGACGATCTCGGCCAATGTGTCCGCGATCCGCACGAGCAGGGCGTCGAGACTGTGCTCGGAGAGCAGGTCATGGAAGACGTCCGAGAGCCGGCGGTACGAGTCGACGGACGGGTCGGGCGCCGCGCCGTCGACGAGCCGCATGCGCGGCACGCGGTGCTTGGGTGTTGAGCGGGCGGGTTCGTCCATGGCCGACGGCGGGCTGCGGCCGGACGCCGCCAGTCCCTGTACGGATCATCGGGACTTTGCGGGTCGCGGCTCTCCCTCGTTTGGGGGAGGACGAAGTTTTTCTCCACCATCGTTGCGCGTCGCGATAGGCTTGTCGCTGAGTGGTAACGGGGACCCTCGCCGAAAATGCGGAGACCGAAGCGACGGCGCAGCCGGTCGTCCGGCTCGACGGCGTCCACAAGAGCTTCGGCGACAACCACGTCCTGAAGGGGATCGACCTCGAGGTCGCGAGCCGCGAGGTGCTGACGATCGTCGGCCCGAGCGGCAGCGGCAAGAGCACGCTGCTGCGTTGCGTCAACCTGCTCGAGCCGCTCCAGGAGGGCCGGATCTACTTCGAGGGCGAGGAGATCACCCGCAAGGGTGTCGACCTCTCGGCGGTGCGGACGCGAATCGGCATGGTCTTCCAGCAGTTCAACCTCTTCCCCCATCTGACCGTGATGGACAACCTGACGCTCGCAACGCGGCGGATTCGCAAGCAGCCGCGCGGCGCCGCCGAGGAGCGAGCGAGGGAATTGCTGGCGCAGGTCGGGCTCTCCGAGAAGGCGGGCCAGCATCCGCACCAGCTCTCCGGCGGCCAGCAGCAGCGGGTCGCCATTGCCCGCGCGCTGATGATGGATCCGCACGTGATGCTCTTCGACGAGGTCACGTCGGCGCTCGATCCCGAGCTCGTCGGCGAAGTGCTGATCGTCATGCGTGACCTGGCGCGCGACGGGATGACGATGCTCGTCGTCACGCACGAGATGCAGTTCGCCCGCGAGGTCGGCGACCGGCTCGTCTTCATGGACGAAGGCCGGATCGTCGAGCAGGGCGTCCCGGCAGAGG
>JALYRA010000342.1 GCA_030855545.1 Actinomycetota bacterium
CCCGCCAGGAGCTCGATCGCGAGCGCGCGCTCGGCATTTCCGAGTACGACGAGCGCCTTCAGCCCGGACGCGTTGCCCATCGAGACGTGATCCTCCTGACCGGCGCTCGTCGGGATCGAGTCGACGCTCGCGGGGTGGCAGAGCGACTTGTTCTCGGACACGAGCGCGGCGGCAACGTACTGCGGAATCATGAAGCCTGAATTGAGGCCGCCTTCGAGCGTGAGGAACGGCGGCAGCCCCTCCGACAGCGAGGGATTCACGAGCCGCTCGACCCGCCGCTCGGAGATGCTCGCGAGCTCGGAGACGGCCATCGCGAGCACGTCGAGCCCGAACGCGAGCGGTTGGCCATGGAAGTTCCCGTTCGACACGACCACGCCTTCGTCGACGAGAACGAGCGGATTGTCGGTCGCCGCGTTCACCTCGACCGCGACGGTCGCCTCGACGTGGTGAAGCAGATCGCGGCTCGCTCCATGCACCTGCGGGGCGCAACGGAGCGAGTACGCATCCTGCACGCGGTCGCACCACCGGTGCGACTCGATGATCGCCGAGTCCTCCAGGAGCAAGTACAGGTTGGCTGCGGAGTCGACTTGACCGCGGAGCGGCCGGGCCTGGTGGATCGCCGGATGGAAGCTCGTCCGTGACCCCTGGAGCGACTCGAGCGAGAGCGCACACGCGAGATCGGCCGTCCGTGCGAGCCGCCATGCGCGCGTGAGTGCGAGCGCCGCCATCGCGGCCATGAACTGCGTGCCGTTGATCAGCGACAGGCCCTCCTTCGCGCCCAGTCGAACCGGCTCGAGCCCGGCCGCGGCCAGCGCGTCACCACCGGAGAGCAACGTGCCGTCGAACCAGGCGCTCCCTTCGCCTACGAGCGGGAGCGCGAGATGAGCGAGCGGCGCCAGGTCGCCGCTCGCGCCCACCGATCCTCGCGCCGGCACGCGCGGGAGGACGCCGCGGTTGAGGCATTCGATCAGGAGCTCGACCGTCTGGATCCGCGCGCCCGAGTAGCCCTTCGCGAGCGCATTTGCGCGCAGCAGCATCGCGGCGCGGACGACCTCGGGGGAATACGGATCGCCGACGCCGCACGCGTGGCTGCGCAGCAACCGGAGCTGCAGCTCCTCGACCTGCTCATCCGAGATCGACTCCGAGACGAACCGCCCGAAGCCGGTGTTGACGCCGTAGGTGTGCTCCGGCGCGCGTTCGACGAGCGCCCGCGCCGCCTCCATCTTCCCCCGCGCCCCGTCCGCAAGCGCGACCGGGGCGCGGTGCACCGCAACCTCCCAGACATCCTCGATCCGCAGGTCGTTCCCGCTGAGGGCGAAGCTCGCGACCATGCGAGCGAGTCTAGTCCTGGGCTAGTGGTGCATGGGGGCTTCGGTCTCCGGCGTGTGCATCAGGTTTTCGACGTCTTTGACGCCGTGGATCTTCCGCGTCCGCTCGACGAGAGCGTCGATGAGGTCGCGCGACGGGAGCTCGCCGCGAAGCTGAACGACACCTTGCTGCGCGTTCACGTTGATGGCGCTCTTGACCTCGTGCTCGTCACGGAAGAGCTCGCTCTCCACCTTTGCTTGCAACGTCGAGTCGTTGTAGCCCTTCCGCGTCGCGCCGGAGACGCGGCCGCGGAGCTTGCCGAGCACGATCTTGCCGCGGCGCCCCGCCACGAGCCACGCGAGGCCTGCCATCGCTGCGATCGATACCACTTTCTTCATCTCAACCCCTTTTTCGCTGTCACCTTCCCCTACCGCGACCGCGCAGGCTGGAAACAAGTTCAGGGGAGAAGCCGCACCTCGAGCACCCGGGAGGCGTCGAAGTTGTCGATGCGCAGCATCGCGCCCGCCGCAGCAGCTGCCGCGCCCGCGGGCATCAGGCCGACGAGCTCGGAGCCGAGGACATCCGCGCCGCGCTTCGCAGCTTCGGCCTCGATCCGCGCGACGATCTCGTGCAGCGCCGCGGCTTCCCAGTCCTCGACATTCATCGAGACCTGCACGACCCCGGCGCGTGGCAGGTCGAGCCCGAGCGCGCGCACGCCGGGGAAGCCGCCGCCGGTCTCGCGGACGACAGCCGCCACGGCACGGGCCGCCGAGAGCTCACCGCGGAGGTTGACGTTGAATGCGATCAGCGGTCGCCGCGCGCCCACGATCACTCCGCCGGCTCGCACGTCCAGCCTCGGCGGCCCGAAGTCGGGGGCGAGCTCGCCCGCGTCGAGCCGCCGCTGCAGCTCGTCCGGCCCGCCTTTCCGGAAGAAGGCCGGGCCTCGACCGGGCGAAAGCTCCGCGTAGAGAAACGCCGGCAGGCCGAGGTCAGCCCCGATCCGGCGGGCGAGCTCCAGCGCCGTCGTCTTCGCACTCTCCATGTCCTCCGGCTTGATCGGGACGATCGGGACGACGTCGGCGGCGCCGATGCGCGGGTGCGCGCCCTCGTGGCGGCGCAGGTCGATCCGCTCGCGCGCGCACGCGATCCCCGCGAGCAGCGTCTCAACGAGCTCGTCCGCCTCGCCGACCAGCGTGAAGACGGAGCGGTGGTGGTCGGCGTCCACGTGCACGTCGAGCAGCCGCGCCGGACCCGAGAGCGCCTCGCGCAGCACGTCGAGCACCGCCGCGTCGCGACCCTCGGAGAAGTTCGGCACGGCTTCCAGCACGGTCGTACTCTGCCGCAGTGACAGTCCGCAAGAGTTCGTACCGTTCGCTCGCCTCGCTGCAACGCGACAACGGGCGCTGCCATGCGTGCCTCGAGGCCGGCTATCAAGTCGAGTCGTGGCCGGTGCGGGCGCCGTTTCACGTCCAGCGTGCCTACCTCTACGGGCAGGCGCCTGGGATCGTCGAGGGCGAGGAACGGCTGCCGTGGCGGGGCCGCGCCGGCCAGCGGCTCCGGGGCTGGCTCGGGCTCGAGGGCGACGAGCTCTACCGCACCTTCTACTGCGCCTCGGTGACGCGCTGCTACCCGGGCCGCCCCGCCTCGGGTCGCGGCGACCGGACGCCGACGCCGCGCGAGCAGGATCTCTGTCAGTTCTGGCGCGATTGGGAGCTCGAGCTGCTGCGGCCGGAGCTGATCGTCACTGTCGGCGGGCTCGCGCTAAAACGGCTTCTCGGCATCTCGACGCTTACGGAAGCGATCGGCAAGAGCTACACGCATGGGGAAGCGATCGTGATCCCGCTCCCTCATCCGTCCGGCGCGAGCGGGTGGCTGAACGACGAGACGAACCGGGCGCGCCTTGGGAAGGCGCTGACGCACGTGAAGCGGGAACTCGTGCGGCTACGCTCAAACGGATGAGCGACGTCCCGTATCGCCGCACCTTCATCCGCCTCCTCTCCTTCCTGGCGCCGTACAAGGCATCGCTCGTCGTGTCGACGATCCTCGCCGTGCTTTCGCAGGCGGCGGCGATCGCGATCGTCGTCCTCGTCGGCGAGGCGATCGACGGGATCGACGAGCAGCGAGGCACCGACACGCTCACACGGGTCGTCGTCGCGATCGTCGTGATCGGAGTCCTCAAGGCGGCGTTCATGGTCGGACGCCGGCTCATCTCCGGACGCCAGGCGCTCGGGATCGAAAAGGACATGCGCGAGGGCCTGTACGCGCATCTGCTCCGGCTCTCGTTCGGCTTCTACGACCGCCACCAGACCGGGCAGCTGATGTCGCGCGCGACCGTCGACCTCCAATCCGTGCGCTTCTTCCTCGGCTTCGGGCTCATCTTCTTCTTCCAGCACGTGCTAACGATCGTCTCGGTCGGGGCCGTCCTCTTCGTCCTGCAGTGGCAGCTCGCGCTGATCGCGCTCGCGATCACGCCGGCGATCGTCGCGGTCGCCTACCGCTACAGCCATGTCTCCCATCCCGTCCTCCGCGAAGTGCAGCAGAAGCTCGGCGAGGTGGCGACGGTCACCGAGGAATCGATCGTCGGCGTCCACGTCGTCAAGGCGTTCGCGCAGGAGGAACGGCGACAACGGCAGTTCGAGCAGGCGTCAGGCGGGGTCTTCGACCAGACCGTCCGCGCGTTCAGGCAGCGCGCGATCTACGTCCCGCTCCTCTCCTTCCTCCCGATGCTCGCGCAGGCGGCCGTGCTCCTCGTCGCCGGCCGGATGGTCGTGAACGGGACGCTCTCGCTCGGCGCGTTCTTCCAGTTCAACCTGCTGCTCGCGATGCTGATCGTGCCGCTCCGCAGCCTCGGGATGTGGATCGGCCAGGCCCAGCGAGCGACCGCCTCCGGCGAACGGATCTTCGAGGTGATGGACGAGCCCGAGGGCGTCGACGACCGTCCGGGCGCGGGCGAC
>JALYRA010000140.1 GCA_030855545.1 Actinomycetota bacterium
CTGCGGGAGCAGATGCCAAGGCGCGCAGACCCCTGAAGGTCGCTTCGCTCCTTCCGCCGCATGCCTTGGCATCTGCGGGAGCAGATGCCAAGGCGCGCAGACCCCTGAAGGGTCGCTTCGCTCCTTCCGCCGCATGCTCTCTCACACCAGCGTTGCGAGCGCGTCGAGCAGGCGTTCGACGTCGGTCTCGTCGTTGTAAGGCGCTATCGAGACGCGGAGGAGGCTCCTTCCCTCCCACGCTCGCACGACGACCTCGATCCGGTGCTCGTCGTAGAGCCGGCGCTGGAGGCCGTCGGGATCGTCGGTCGCGACCTCGGAGGCCCACATCTGCGGAGCGGGAGTCTCGCCGACCGGCGGTAGGCGGTCGTGGAAGGACGCCGCGATCCGGCGGCAGCGCTCGAGGTCGAGCTGCGCGTGTGCCTCGATCGCCGCCGGAACGGCGAGCACGGCCGCGGGATCGCGCGTGCCCTGCCAGCCGTGCCGGCGGACGAAGCCCTCGTCGTAGCCCCAGGAGACGACGAGCGGCTCGATCCACTCCTGCTGCTCCGGACGCGCCCACAAGAACGCCGCACCCTTCGGCGCCGAGAGCCACTTGTGGCAGTTGCCTGCGTAGACGTCGGCGCCGATCGCCTCGAGGTCGAGCGGCACCTGCCCGGGCGCGTGGGCGCCGTCGACGATCGCAAGGACGCCGGCGGCGCGCGCGGCGGCGCAGATCTCCTCGACCGGCAGGACGAGCGCGGTCGGCGAGGTGATGTGGCTGACCGAGACGGCCCTCGTCCGCGGCCCGATCGCTGCCGCCACCGCGTCGGGCTCGGCGTAGACGAGGGTCGCACCGGCGAACTCCCACGTCCTCGTCACCGCGCCGTACTCGTGCCGCGTCGTCACGACCTCGTCACCGGGCTCGAGGTGCAGCGAGCGGATGACCGCGTTCAGCCCGGCCGTCGCGTTCGGCACGAAGACGAGATCGTCCGTCCGCGCGCCGACGAACGCCGCCAGGGCGGACCGCGCCTCGCCGGTCAGGTCGTGGAACCGCCGTGCCAGGAACTCGACCGGCTGGCGCTCGAGCTCGTGCTGCAACTCCTGGTAGCGCGCGAAGACCGGCGCCGGACAGGCGCCGTAGCTGCCGTGGTTGAGAAACGTCACGCCGGGGTCGAGCAGGTAATCCACCCCGCTACTGTCTCACGGTGAAGGGCTACCTCCGGAGTCTCAACCCACAACTCCCACGCTCGGTGCAGTTGCTCCAGCTCGGTGGGTTGATGAACGCCTTCGGGAACGGGCTCGTCGTCCCGTTCCTGCTCATCTACCTCCACAACGACCGTGGAATCGGGCTCGGCATCGCCGGTCTTGTCCTGGCGACGAACGCCGGAGTCAGCCTCGTCGCCGGCCCGGTCGCGGGCGCGCTCGTCGACCGTGTCGGCCCCAAGGCGATGCTGACGGCCGCGCTCGGCTTCCTCACGCTCGGTTTCGCGGGCTACGCGTTCGTGGAGAGCCCTTGGCAGGGCTTCCTCGCGAGCGCGGTTACGGGGATCGGCAACGGTGCCTTCTGGCCTGCTCAATCGACCCTCTTGGCCGGCCTGACGACGCGCGCGCAGCGCTCCGCCACGTTCGGGATGCAGCGCGTCGTGATGAACCTGGGAATCGGGCTCGGCGGCGTCGCCGGAGGGTTCATCGCCACGGAGAGCTTCCGCGCGCTCTTCCTGCTCGACGCATTCACCTTCGTCGCGTACGCCGCTGTGCTGACGGCGTTCGTGCACGAGCCCGCCGTGCGCGAGTCGTCCGCCGGGCGCGCCGGCAGCTACCGCACTGTCTTCCGCCACAAGGTGTTCATGGCGCTGATGGTGGTGAATGCGGTCTACATCGGAGCGGGGATCGCGCAGCTCGAGATCCTGCCCGCGTTCGCGAAGAACGAGGCGGGCGTCTCGGAGCGAGGCATCGGCTGGCTCTTCCTGATCAACACGCTCGTCGTCGTGCTTCTCCAGCTTCCGACGACGAAGCTCGCGGAGGGCCGGCGACGCGTGCCGTTCCTCGCGCTCCTGGGCGTCGTCTCTGCCGTTGCGTGGCTCCTCGTCCCGGCGAGCAGTCTCTGGCTCTCCGGTGCAGCCGCATTCGCGCTGCTCGGGCTCGCGGTCGCGATCTTCGCCCTCGGCGAGTGCCTGCACGGCGCCGTCCAGCCCGCGCTCGTCGTCGACCTCGCCGACCCGAGGCTGATCGGACGCTACATGGCGATCTCGGCGCTCTCCTGGCAGGTCGGGTTCACGATCGGCCCTGCGGCCGGCGGCGCTCTGCTGGCGGTATCCCCGACCGGCCTCTGGATTGTGATGGGCGTCGCGCTGATCGCCGGCGGTCTCGCGGCGCTCGCGCTCGAACGCGGTCTCCCCGAGAACGTTCGTCGGGCGCCGGCTGCGGCGCGCCCCGAGCCACTGCCAGCGCCGAATTCCGCAGCGCCCGCGCGCGCGAGCTAGAGACAGCCCCCGGGTAGGCTTACGGCGTGCCCAACCTGCCACGCATCCGGCGCACACGTCCCGGATCGACGCCCGCCGCAAGGGCCGAGCGACAGGCGCTCGAGCTCAGCGCAGCCGGCCTGACCTGGGTCCACCTCGACCAGCCCGAAACGGCCACCGCCAACACGCTCGCCGAGCGGTTCGGCTGGCACGAGCTCGACGTCGAGGACGTCCTCTCGAAGCGCCAGCGCCCGAAGATCGACGAGTACCCGGACTACCTCTTCGGCGTCCTCCACTTCCCGGTCTACGACAAGGCGATCCAGCGCCTGAACGCTGCCGAGCTCGACTTCTTCCTCGGCCACGACTACCTCGTCACGCTCCCGAACGTCGAGCTGCTGCCCGTGACGCGGCTCTTCTACCGCTGCGAGGACGACGAGCGGCTCCGCGAGGAGATCTTCGCCAAGGGCTCCGGCCGACTGCTCTACGAGGTGCTCGACGATCTCTTCGACTACTGCTTCCCGATCCTCGACAAGATCGGGCACAAGCTCGACTCGGTCGAGGACGACATGTTCGAGCGCCGCGCTGAGGACGTCGTGCGCGACCTCTCGAACGTCAAGCAGGAGATCATCTCCTACCGCAAGATCATCAAGCCCGAGCGGACGACGCTGCGGCAACTCGAGCGTCGCGCGGAGCGGTTCCTGCCGGAGGAGCTCGATCTCTACTTCGACGACATCGTCGACGGCGCCGAGCGGATCTGGGACCTCCTCGACAACTACAAGGAGGTCGTCGAAGGGCTCGAGTCGACGAACGAGTCGGTGATCTCGCACCGGCAGAACGACGTGCTTCGCGTGCT
>JALYRA010000143.1 GCA_030855545.1 Actinomycetota bacterium
GTAGTGACCCCGTCGCGTAACGGCTACGGCGTGGTGGTGGTTACGGCCGTCGTCGTCGTCGTGGTCTCGTCGTCGTCATCGTCGTCCTTGGCGGCCTTCGCGCTCTTGCTCGTCACCTTGCGGGCGAGGAGCGAGCCGGCGGCTGCGTCGGCCTTGCACGCATAGCCCTGGACGAGCACGCGGTCGCCCGCGGCGAGGTCGGCGAGCTTGCGCTTCTTGCCGTTGAACCGCGTCTTCTCGTCGACGAGCACGGTCGCCTGCTTGCCCTTCCAGGGCTTGGCGGGCTTGTTGCCGCCGGCGACCTTCATCGCGAAGCCGCCGGCGCCTGCGCTGACGAACTCGCCGGTGACGACGATCTTCCGCGAGGGCTTACAGCGCTCGGCCTTCTTCGCCTGGCCCTTCCCCTTCGACGCGGACGTCGCTGTGCCGTCGGTGCTCGTGCCGTCGGTGCTCGTGCTGGCGGTCGGCTTGCCCTTCTCGACCGTGGCCGGGGAGGCGGCAACGGCGATCGAGACGGCGAAGCCGGCTGTGAAGAGCGCGAGCAGCAGTGCTTTGAGCTTCATCTGGTCAAGTCCTCTCGGTAGAACGTGGTCTCTGAGAGGTTAGGACGGCAGCAAGCGCAAAAGCATGCTCCCCCAAACGGGGGAAAGGGCCGCACACGCGACCCTTTCCCACAACCCGTTACAGCGGTGCTACTTGAGCTCGACCCCGGCGCCGGCCTCTTCCAGCTGGGCCTTGATCGAGTCGGCCTCCTCCTGGTTGACGCCCTCCTTGACGGTGCCCGGGGCGCCGTCGACCAGGTCCTTCGCCTCCTTGAGACCGAGCCCCGTGACTGCGCGGACGACCTTGATCACCTGGATCTTCTTGTCGCCCGCGGCGGTGATGACGACGTCGAACGCCGTCTTCTCCTCGGCCGCCTCGGCGGGCGCGCCTCCGGCTGCCGGCGCTGCGGCAGCCATCGGAGCGGCGGCGGTGACGCCCCACTCCTCCTCGATCTTGTTCTTCAGCTCGACGAGCTCGAGGACGGTCATGCTCCCGAGCGTCTCGAGCACCTTGGACGTATCAGTTGCCATTACTCCTGCTCCTCCTGCGTGTCAGTTGTCTCTTCAGTGGGTGCTGCAGCTGTCTCTTCGGTCTCGGCGGGCGCCTCTTCGGCGCTTGCCGTAGCTTCCAGCTCCGGCTCCGGTCCGGGTGCCGCCTCAGCGGCCGGTGCCTCCGCGGGTGCCGCCTCGGCACCGCCGAGCTGCTCGATCCGGGCGTCGATCAGCCCGACGAGATCGCGCATCGGCGCCACGAGCAGGGCGACGACGGTCGTCAGCGGCGAGATGATCGCTCCCACGAGTTGCGCGCGCAGCACGTCGGCAGGCGGCAGCTTCGCGAGGCTCTCGACCTCGGCGGCCGACATGACCGCGCCCTCGAGGACGCCCCCGCGAATCGCGAGGATCTTCGTGGCCGAGGCCGCATCGCCGAGCGCCTTGGCGACGGCGACTGGATCGCCGCCGGTTTCGACGAACGCGATCGCCGACGGGCCTTCGAGCAGCGCCAGCAACGCATCTGCACCGGCGGCCTCGGCCGCGCGACGTGTGAGCGTGTTCTTGACGACCGAGAAGCGGGCGCCGTGCTCGATCAGCTTCGAGCGCAGACCGTCGATCTCGGCGTTCGTGAGCCCACGATAGTCTGCGACGATCAACGTCTCCGACGTGCGCAGCCTCTCCGTCAGCTCTGCGACGACCTTCTCCTTGTCACTCTTGTCCATCTCTCACCTCCTTTGAAACGATCGAGCCCGCACGAAGGCGGGCTCGGGAAGAGGCGAAAGACGCCTTCCAAAGCGCCACCTCGGGAAGACCTACACCTTGCGGTTGCTTCCGTTCTTCGGCGACGGGCTGTGGACGAAACCTAGGCCGGAACGGCCTCCTGCTCGAACTCCTCGACGATGCCGCGGACCCGCGACGGGTCGACCCGCAGGCCGGGGCCCATCGTCGTCGTCAGCGTGATCTGGTGGATGTAGCGGCCCTTGGACGACGAAGGCTTCGCGCGGACGATCTCCTCGATCAGCGTCGCGTAGTTCTCGAGCAGGTTCTTCTCCCCGAAGCTCTTCTTCCCGATCGAGACGTGGACGTTCGCGCCCCGGTCGGTGCGGTACTCGAGCTTGCCGCCCTTCGCGTCGGTGACCGCCTTGGCCACGTCGAACGTGACCGTGCCCGTCTTCGGGTTCGGCATCAGCCCGCGGGGGCCGAGCACGCGGCCGAGCTTGCCGACGTTGCCCATCTGGTC
>JALYRA010000151.1 GCA_030855545.1 Actinomycetota bacterium
ACCGGGATGCCGCCTGGGCGCTCGGTGCCCTCGGCGCCGACGCGCCGCTCGTCTGGCATGCGGAGCCGGAGCTGCCGCGGGGGACGGGCGCGGTCGTGCTCCCCGGCGGCTTCTCCTACGGCGACTATCTTCGCTGCGGCGCGATCGCGCGCTTCGCTCCGATCCTGGACGCGGTGCGGACGTTCGCCGCCGAGGGCGGGCCGGTGCTCGGAGTCTGCAATGGCTTCCAGATTCTCTGTGAGGCCGGGCTTCTGCCGGGCGTGTTGCGGCGAAATCGTGACCTCGAGTTCGTCTGCCGCGATGTGCGGCTGCGGGTCGAGCGGACGGACACGCCGCTCACAGCCCGCTGCGCGCCGGGGCAGGAGCTGACGATCCCGGTCAAGCACGGCGAGGGCGCGTGGTTCGCGGACGAAGAGCTTTACTCGGAGCTCGAAGCAGCGGGCCAGCTGGTGCTGCGCTACGCGGAGGATTGCAACGGCTCTGTGGGCGACGTTGCGGCCGTGTGCAACGAGGCGCGCAACGTGTTCGGGTTGATGCCGCATCCGGAGCACGCGGTGGATCCGCTGCTCGGGTCCGGCGACGGCGCGCTGCTGCTCGCGGCGCTCGTCGACGCGGCGCGAGAGCGGACGACGGCGCTCGTCTGACCTCAGGCGTCTCAGAGCCGTAACGCCTCCTCGAGCCCCGGATGCTTCGCGAGTGCGGCACGGAGCTTTTCGAGATCGCGAAGGCGGAGAGTCACCGGACCACGGCGAGCGACGCCGTCGGTGGCGTAGGCGAACCGAACCAACCGCTCGCCCTTGCCGTTCTCGAGCAGCTGGACGAGCGACGAGAACCGTTTCTCCCCCGCCTGCTGCGGGAGCCGCAGCTCCTCGAGCAACGTCGCCTGCCCCCACGGAGTCGCCGCCTTGATGGTTCCTGATCCCATGCCGAGCACGCTACGCGGCCGCCTGCAACCACAGCGATACGGGTTTGTGCCGAAACCGAAACGATTGCTCCACCGTTTCATCACCATGCCGAGAGCGATCTGGAGCGGCACGATCTCGTTCGGACTGGTGAGCGTGCCGGTGCGGATGTTCAGCGCGATCGAGGAGAGCGACCTGCGCTTCCACCTCGTCCACGAGCCGGACGGCGGCCGGATCGGCTACCAGAAGATCTGCAAGGCCGAGGGCGACCCGGTGCCGGACGACGAGATCGTGAAGGCGTTCGAGGTCGAGAAGGACGAGCTCGTCGTCGTCACGGACGAGGACTTTGCCGCCGCCAGGACCGAGGGCGTGAAGACGATCGAGATCTCGGATTTCGTCCCGTACGCAGACATCGATCCGATCTACTTCGAGCGCACGTACTACCTCGGCCCGCAGGAAGGCGGCGAGAAGGTCTACGCGCTCCTCCGCGAGGCGATGGAGCGGACGGAGCTCGCAGCGCTCGGCAAGTACGTGATGCGCGACAAGCAGCACCTCGGGTGCCTCCGCGTCCGCGACGGCGTGATCACGCTGGAGAAGATGTTCTTCCATAACGAGATCCGGCCGGCCGACGATGTCGCTCCCGGGCAGGCAGAGGTCGCGAAGGCGGAGCTCGCGATGGCAACGGCGCTGATCGAGCAGTTCAAGGGGTCGTTCGAGCCGGAGCGCTACGAGGACACCTATCGCGAGGCGCTCTGCGCGATCATCAAGGCGAAGCAGAAGGGTGAGACGATCACCGCCGCTCCCGCCGAGGACGAGGAGGAGCCCACGGATTTGCTCGCAGCGCTCAAGGCCTCCGTCGCCGCGGCGAAGAAGAGCAAGGGCGCCGTCCGCGCGAAGCGTCCGGCCGCCCGCAGGCGCACCACCCGCGACAAGACGAAGCGCTAGCACCACGCGATTCCAGCTGAGCGATACGCGCATTAGTCGTGCATTAGCGCCACATGAGCGGCCGGCGTCACTTTCTCCTCACCGAACCGCGAGAGGAGATCGTGATGCAGTCAGTCGAGAGACGGTGGAAGCGCGCAGCCCTGCTCGCGTGCGTAGTGATCGCCTGTGGCGGCGCAGGCGCAGCCGGCGCGGCCGATTCGCCTGCGGCAGAGGCGCTCGAGGTGAGCGCGCTCACGGGGCCCGCAGGCGCCGACCTGTACATCCAGGCGCCGGCCGGTGCGTTGGCGTTCGAGCATGTGCACGTCCAGATCCGGGCGGCGGAGGGCTCGGGGGAGAAAGTGAACCGGATCATCAACTTGAAGGACGTCGCGGCGCCTGCCGGCATCGCCACGATCGACCTTGGCGACGTCACCCGCGGCGCCGCTGTCAGCATCGACGCGCACGTCCGCGAGGAGAACCCGCCGCGCACCGCAATCCACCGCGGCGAGACGATCGTCAAGCTGCGCCCCGATCTCGTCGTCGCCGCGGTGCATGCGCCGGCGCAGACGCTGTCGACGCGGCCGATCGACATCGTGGCCGACATCTCAGAGCTGAATCGGGAGACAGGCGCGACAGCCACGGTGAAGCTGATGCTCGGCCCGACGCCGGTCGCCGAAGCGCAGACAGTGACCGTGCCGGCCAGCGGCTCCTTCGCCCTCACCTTCGAGGACGTGAAGCTGACGACGGCGATGTCCGCCGAGCTGACGGTCGAGATCGACGGCGCCACGCCGTTCGAGAGCGACGCCTCGAACAACTCACGCAAGACGAAGGTGGAGGTGACCGAACACGAGCTCGTCCGGACAAACGTCTTGCTCGACGCGCTCGGCGGCTACGGCGCGCAGTTCAACCAGCACGTCTACGCCTCGATCACGCCGAAGCCCCCCGGCAGCCTCCCCGACCTGGAGGCAAAGGTGAAGGCGCTCGAGCCGCAACTCGTCCGCATCTTCTTCCACGAGGTCCAGGAGCGCGATCCCGACCAACTCGCCTCGTTCTACAAGACGGTCGAGCTCGCGCAGGCAGCCGGCGCGACGATCAACATCACCTACCACACGGCGTTCAATGCCAAGCTGAATCCGCCCCTCTTCATGCGGAACTTTGCGATCGTGCTGGAGAACCTGGTTCGCACCAGGGGCTTCTCCAACGTTCGCTGGGTGACGATCCAGAACGAGCCCAACAGCACCTTCGTCACGCTCGACCAGTACGACCGGCTCTACCGCGCTCTTCATACCGAGCTCGTCGCCCGCGGCTTGCGCGATCAGATCAAGCTGATGGGCGGCGACCTCGTCGAGAACGGCGGCAGTGTCCCGATCCCGAATCACATCCCCTGGTGGACGTTCATGGCCCAGAACATGAACGACATCCTCGACGCGTACTCCGTCCACATCTACTGGAACTACTGGGATCTACATCGGATGGAGTTCCGGCTGCGGAGCGTCCGCGCGATCGCCGACGGCCCCCTGCTCGAAGGCGCACGGAAGCCGCTGTACGTGACGGAGTTCGGCGTCCGCGGGATCCAGAGCATCCCGGGCAAGCCGGTGATCCTGCCGGGTTACTGGCAGGACGGCACGCCGCTTTCCCGGACGAACATCGCCGCATTCCAACAGCTCTGGTTCGACATAGCGTCGGCGCAGCTCGGCTACAGCGGCGCCGTCAAGTGGGACGCTTACTGGGGCCGGTACACGCCCGGTTACCGCGAGACCTACAACCTGATCGGCCCGGCAGACGAAGGCTGGCCGTTGTTCCCGGCCTACCACGCCCTCAAGCTGCTCTTCCAGACGACCGAGCGCGGCTGGCAGGTCGTCCGTGTCGACCCCTGGGATGACGATGACTGGAAGCAGGACCAAGTGGACCAGGCCGAGAAGGAACTCGCCGCGTTCGCGGGCCCCGACGGCCTCCTCACGGTGATGGGGCTGGACAGCAACGGCCGCGGCCTCAATGCGGTCTCGGCCGACGCGAGCCCGAGCTACAGCATCGGCGGCCTCCCGGCGAACACGACGTTCAGCCTGGCGCTCTGGAACGCGTCCGGGAACGGCGAGAACGCGCTCGCCGGAACGATCACGACCGACGCGGCCGGGGTCGCTCGCTTCGAGTTGCCGCTGCACGCGGCGTTCTCGCTGACGACGGTGCCGGTCTCGTAACAGCAGCTGTGGGG
>JALYRA010000164.1 GCA_030855545.1 Actinomycetota bacterium
GAGTCGGCCTGGTCGCCCCCTTTGGGGTGGACGACGACGCCTGCGTGGACGTAATCGTCCCACACCGTCGCGTTGACAGGGTGCGGCCGCACCACCAGAGTCGGGGGGGCGCCGGGAAAACGATCAGCCAGCGCGTCGGCGAGGGCCGTCACGATATTCACCTCGCTCGCGATGATGGTGCGCGAGCTGCAGAGGTAGACGACATAGGGCGTGTCGCCCTCGCACCCCATCTGTTGTCGCACCTCCGCGCGGTTCCGGGTCGGCCGCATGTCGAAGAAGTAATCGAAATGTGGCGCTCCCGTGATTTGTACAGCCGCCCGTGGGATGTCGTGGATCTCGACGGCCTCCCTGGCGATTGCCTCGTTCCAGACGACGAGTGCGTCCGGCACGAGATGGACGGTGCCCTTGCTCGTCAGGTTGTCCCAACTGTTGACATAGCCGAGCGTCGGGATACCAAGCGAGCGAGCCCCCCGAATGTAGTCGGCTTCGACCGGGTTCTTGGCCGCGATCGTCGGCGACACGAGGACGACGTCGGGTCGAAACTTCGCGAGCACGTCGAGCACGGTCCGGCTGGGCGGGCTCGCTCCTTCGACCCAGCGCCAGAACCGAAGGATCGATCGTCGTGCGAGCAACGTTCGCGCGAGCTGGAGGCGAAGAAGCCTCTGCGTCTTCGGCGAGAGCATCTTCTCGAGATCCTCCGCCAGTCGCTCGGGTGCGGGGTGATCCTTGCGGAGGTAGATCGAGAGGTTGATCACCTTTCGGCCCTCGCGGAGTCGCCGGTGCCAGCGCTCGGTCGGCTCAGGGCGATAGTCGATGACGACCCGGGGAATATCTGCGCGCGCTACTTCGATGCTCCTCTCCATGAGCGCGAACTTCTGCTTGCTCCTCTCGCGTCTCCTCTCGTGTTTGCGTGCCAGCTTGGCTCTCAATCTCGCGTCGTCCACGCTTGCGTCGTCGTGGCGATTCGGGTGAAGCACGACGATCGCATGCCCCCGTGCATCCAGCTCACGTACCAGAGGCTCGAGGTTGCGAAAGAAGTTCGCGCCCTGCATGACGATCAAGACCCTCATGGACGCGGCGCTCTCCTGGCGGCGCGGTACGAGCGAGCGATCTGCGCTGAGCTCGAGCAGGAAGTCGCGGGAGTCCCGCATGTGTCGCTCGCCATCCCGCAGATGCTAGTACGCCGACTCGTCGAACGCGATTAGCAGGGGTGTTCGAATCCAAGCGACCCAAGACCGCTTCACCGTCAAGCGCCGCGGCCTTTCGGCGCAGGCCAGGGATCTGCGGGAGCAGATTCCTGACGCGCGAAGATCCCTGAAGGGGCCGCTTCGCGACCCAGGAGCGCTTCACCGTCAAGCGCCGCGGTGAACCACCCATCGGGTGATGGGTCAAGTGGGGGTCGCTCGTGCATGGTGTTCCCAACGAACGAAGAGCTTCTCCGGGCCTCCTGCGGTGGATCCGGAAGGTCTTTAACGGAGAACGGAGCGGGGCCTCTGCGGTGGCCTCGCGGTTCTCATTGCGGCGCTCGAGGGAGAAGGAAAATGACGAACGGCATGTTCGTGCTCGCGCTGGCGGTCGGCGCGGGCCTACTCGCTACGTGGATCCACACCCGCTTTCCCGGCCTGACGCCGGAACGGCTCGGCACGGCTCTACTGCACACGGGCGCGGCGATGGTCGTGCTGCGCGTGGTGCCGATCGTGATGGAGTCGGAGCTCAGCCCGTACGTCACGCTCTTCGCGATCGCGCTCCCAGGGTTTGTCTATGCGATGCTGACGGCGATCTGGCTCATGAGGCAGGCGCAGACGGCTCTCGGCCTGCAGCGCTAGACGGCGACGAGGCGGTCGCCCAGCGCGAGGCCGCGACGCTCGCACTCGCCCGAGGCGAGCTCGACGACGGCTTTCGTACCGCGTCGGCCGGCAGTGCGCCACGGCGGCACCGCCGCTTCGATCCCGACGACGCGGTACTCCCGGTCGAGGAAGACGACGTCGATCGGGAAGCGCATGAAGAAGGTGTGCACCGACCCGGCCGGGCGAAGGAGGAGTCCCTCGCCGGCCGGCAGGCTCGGCCGGCCGAGCAAGCCGCGCATCCGCGGAAGCGGACGCGCCGCCACGAGCAGGTGCTCGCAGACGACGCGCCCGTCTTCACGGGTGAGGCAGGCGGGCTTAGTAGCCAATGTGGATGTGATCTCCGTGATCGCGGAGCGGGAACGACGGACCGCCCAGGCCGAGCAGCGAGATCACCTGCTGCGGCTGGAGCTCGGCCGGAAGCAGCAACACCGAGCGCACGGCCTCCTCGGTTTCGCCCCCCGGCTGCTGGTGGCCGGCGATCGGCGTGCCGCCGATTGCGGCGATGTCGACCGCGTGGCCATACGTGTGCGCCGAGACCACGCCCGGCCGGGCGTACTTGCGATGCCCGGAGAAGAGACTCGAAACGGTCACAGAGCCGTGACGCTCGGCGAGATAGCTGATCAGAACGATCAAGCGGACGTCGATTCTGCCAGCCTCGATGTCCGAGCGGCCACCGCCGTAGATCAGGACGCCTTCCGTCGCGAGCAGCTTCTCGGCGAGGCGATCCTTCGCCTTCGCGAAACCCGTGACGAGCGCCTCGAGCCCGACGGCCCGGTACAGGTCGGCGAGGGCGGAGGCACGATCGGCGAACGCCGTTCGTCCCGAGACGGCGAGTGCCCCCTTCCAGGCGTCTCCACCGGCGAGCCGGGCCGCGAGCGTGTCGAGCTCGGCGGGCGTGGCGGGTACCGAACCACGCTCACCCTGCGCGCGAAGGACACCCAGCACAGCGGCCCAGTCGGCGCCGTGACGGGCCGATGCAGCCTTCAGCTCCCGTGCGAACGAGCGCGCGAGGCGAGCTGAAGCGGGTGTGGGATCGGGCAGCGAGCGGTTGAGCCAGATCGTCGGCTCGCCGTAGGCGCCGTCCCCGGCGTGCTCGATCTCGGGGGCGCGGGCAGGCTTCTCAGCTGCACGCCTGACGACCCACTTCTTCGTCGAGACGGCCGGCTCGACCGGCGTAGGGGCGAGCACGGGCGTTGCCGGTGCGGCGACCTGCTCGGGTGCGGGTGCGATGACGCTGCTCGGCGCAGGCGCCGCGATCGTTGCAGGGGCGAGGGCAGCGTCTGCGACCTCGGCTGCGAGGGGCTCGGGTGCGGCAGCAACTTTCACTGCCTCCTCGACGGCCGCGACCTCAGTCGCGGCAGGCTCGGCGGCGGCAGGCTCGGCGGGAACGGCTGCGGTCTCTTCGACGGCGGGCGACTCCTCCGTGCTCTCGGTCACGACTTCGGCCGGCGCGGCTTCGGCCGACATCGCTTCGGTCGATTCGGTGTCGGCTGAGTCCGTGCGCGCCGCCTCGATCTCGTCCAGCTCAGCTGACGCGACGGCGTCGTCGTCCAGCAACTGTGCCATCTGGTCGCCCGCCCCGGCGGTGAACGACGCGCCGGCGAAGAACAACGTCGTGAAGGCGGCAGCGAGCGCGAACCGCGCCGCCGGCCGCCGCCGTGCCACGTGAGGCACCTGCGGAGTGTCGTCCGAGACGACCTCCTCAGCCTCGGGCCCGTCTGCGTACTCCCAGGCGTCGGGCTTGCGCCCGAGCGCGGCGAGCACGATCGCCAATACACCGAGCGGCACGAGCGTTTTCCACAAAATTCGGTTCCGTCTTGGCATGGCTCCCAGCTCCTCCTCGTTGGCGCCGGGATGCCCGTTCGGCGCCTCTGATGTCTGACCGCGCCGCCGACGGTTTCATTTGAACTGTGTTTATCGGCAAGGGCTTTAGCGGTTCTCACCCGAATGGGGGAACTTGCATTTTCTTTGCAAGAAGTCACCCGAAAGGGGCTTCTAAGCTTCCGAACGCTGACGCATTCTGATCAGCGCAACAAGTACCTCGATAGGCGATGCGGCTCGCCGATGAGAGAAAGGTTTCTCACGTGCAGAGTCGTTCCGCCAAGTACATCGCACCACACTCGAACTCCGGACAGCTACCGCTCGTCCGGGCGTCCACCCGCTCTCTCCTGCCTGAAGGGAGGTGAATCACATGCTGAAGCTTTTCGTCGCCATTCAGAACAAGGTCGCCCAAACGCGCGAGGAGGAGGGTCAGACGATGGCCGAGTACGGCGTCGTCCTCGCCCTGATCACCCTCGCCGTCGTCGCCACGATCGGGTTCCTCGGTACCGAGATCAACAACGCGTTCCAGGGTGTCCTGGACGCCATCAAGTAGTCAACGAAAGAAAGGAAACGAGCGGTGATGAATCGCATCGCGATGGAAGATCAGAATGCTCAAACGATGGCCGAGTTTGCCGTTGTCCTGGGGCTGATCACCATTGCAATCGTCACCACGATCTCCTTCCTCTCGGATGCCGTGCTGACGTTGTTCCAGAACACCCTGGACATCGTGAGCAAGGTCGCCTGACACGCACAGAAGAAACGGATGGTGGGCGCCGACCACAACGGGCGCCCACCATCCTCAAAACGAAAGTAGCCGCCGAGACCATGAGCCACCGCAGGATCCAAGATGAGCACGGACAGACGATGGTCGAGTTCGCCATCGTCGTTCCCTTGCTGCTCGTGATCGTGTTCGGCATCTTTCAGTTCGGCGCGGTCTACAACGACTACGTGACGCTCACCGACGCGACGCGCGTCGCCGCCCGAAAGGCGGCTGTCAGCCGGCACTCGGCCTCACCGGAGGCCGACGCCGAGGAGGCGCTGCGGAACTCGGCCGTCGGTCTCGAGCAAGACGATCTTGCGGTCGTCGTCGCCGGCACCTGGGAGCACGGCGAGGACGTCACAGTCGAGGCGAAGTACCCGTACGAGATCGACCTACTGGGGTTGGTCGTGGCGTCGGGCCAGCTGGAAAGCACGACCACGGAGCGTGTGGAATGAAGCAGCTACGCAGTGACCGCGGCCAGGCCACGGTCCTGACCGTCATCTTTCTCGTCGCCTTGCTCGGCGCTGTTGCGCTCGTGCTCGACGTCGGTTCCTGGTTCCGGGAGCAGCGCGACACTCAGTCGGCTGCGGACGCGTCCGCCCTTGCAGCCGCGCAGGCGCTCCCGGACAGCCCCGGCCAGGCAGATGTACTCGCCGCTCAGTACCTGGCGAAGAATGGCGGGGGCACCGCGGTCGTCGAGTTCAGCTCAGGTCCGGTGGCGAACGACACCGTCAAGGTCGATGTGAAGCGCGAGGCACCCGGCATGTTCGCCAAGCTCTTCGGGATCGATTCGGTCACCGTCGGCGCCAAGGCCTCCGCGCGAGCGGGAGGGTTGGATGCCGCACGCTGGGTCGCTCCGATCGCCGTCAACCTGAAACACCCGAAGCTGCAGTGCGGTGGGACGCCGAACAAGCCGACGCCGTGCTTCGACGAGCCGACCGAGATCGACCTCGAGCATCTGCACCAGCCGGGATCCGGTAACGCCGCCGGCGCGTTCGGGTTGATCAATCTCGACCAGAAGGACAACGGCAGCGTCGGCGGTTCGACGCTCGGCGACTGGATCAACCGTGGCTTCGACGCCTACCTCCGACCAGGGCAGTACACGTCCGTACCTTCGGCGAAGTTCAACGACTCCCATGTCAAAGGGGCGCTGACGGCGCGAATGAACGACGACCTCTTGTTCCCGATTTACAAGACGATCTTCGGCTCTGGATCCAATGCGATCTTTGACGTGGTCGGTTGGGTGGGGTTCAACGTCACCTCGTTTCAGGCGGGCGGTAGTACCGGCCAGGTACGTGGCTCGTTCACCAAAGTGATTTGGGAAGGGATTCAATCCAGCTCGGGCAACAACCTCAATTTCGGCACTCATACCATCGAACTAGTCGAATAACCAACGAGAAAGAGAAGGAAAGACGCTCATGACGTATAGGGTCAAAAATATCACCATCGCCGTCGCGTTGGCCCTCGTCGCCGCCCTGTTGACGAGCTACTACGTGACGAACTATCAGCGCAACGTCCGCAAGGACGAGACCAATGTTCCCATTTGGGTTGCAGCACGCGACATCCCGTCCGGTACGTCCGGCGCGGAGATGGCGGCAAAGGGAATGTTCGAGAAGGGCGAGATCGTCCGCCGCAACGTCGTGCCCGGGGCGATCTCGAGCCCCAAGCAGGTCGAAGACCTCGTCGCGGCCCAGCCGATCTTCGCCGGCGAACAGGTCTCCACGCGACGGTTCGCCAACCCGTCGGAGCGTGGCATCTCCGCGCAGCTGACGGGCGTGCAGAGGGCGATCGCCCTCGCGGGTGACGAGCAGCAGTTGCTCGTCGGGACGCTGAAGGGTGGCGACAGCGTCGACGTCGTCGCCTCCTGGACGTATCCGGAAGGCAGCTCGACCCACTACACCCGCATCGTGCTGCGCGACGTCCCCGTCCTCCGGGCCGGTGGCAACGGTCCTGCAGACGAAGTCGCTTCGAAGCGGGTCGGCGGCCACGCCGTGACGCTGAACGTCACGGACGTCCAGGTGCAGAAGTTGTTCTGGGCGACGAAGCACGCCGACTGGCATCTCCAGCTGCGCCCGCCGGTCAAGGCCGCGGACAGCCCGGAGAACGTCGAAAGCGCCGAATCGCTCCTGCGCGAGGGCGTCCGCCAGACCGAGCTCGACGAAGCGCTGGGAGGTAACCGATGACCGACAACAGCACCCGCATCTACATCACCGGCTCGTGTGACGGTCTCGACCGTCTTCGCGAGGGGCTCGCAACCCATCCGGATCTCGACTTCGTCGGCTGGAGCGAGCACGTCGCCGAGGCGACGGCGGCTCTGGCCGGCGGTCACCTCCAGGTCGTCGTGCACGCGACCCGCTCGACGTCGTTCCCGGCGTACGAGATCGCAGCGATCCGGGAGCACACGCGCTCGCCGATCGTGATCCTCGCCTCGGGGGAGTCGACCGCTCTGCTCGAGGAGGCGCTCGAGGCCGACAGCGTCGCCGACGTCCTGCTGCTGCCGCAGCTGACCGAGAACGTCGTCTTCGCGCTGCGAAAGGCGGGCCACGCGGGCCGCCGGCTCGCAGCCGAGGGCGGACATGCCCGTCACGGGCGGATCATCACCGTCTTCTCGCCGAAGGGCGGGACGGGCAAGACCGTCACGGCCACAAACCTCGCGGCCTCGTTCGCGAAGTACGAGGGGAAGCGGACGCTCTTGCTCGACCTCGATCTCCAGTTCGGTGACGCCGCGATCATGCTCGGCATCGAGCCGGAGAAGACGATCTACGACCTCGTGGTGGCGCCGGGCGAGCTCGACTCCGAAAAGCTCGCCGGCTACATCACGAAGCATCAGTGCGGGCTCGACATCCTCCCGGCGCCGCTGCGCCCCGAAGACGCTGAGCTCGTGACCGAGTCCAAGCTCGCACGCCTCCTCGAGGTGGCGCGCGAGTCGTACGACATCATCGTCGTCGACACGTCCCCGTTCTTCCACGGGCCGATGCTGGCGACGCTCGATCGCACGGACGAGCTGCTGATGCTGTGCGGCCTCGACGTGCCCACGCTCAAGAACGTGCGCCTGTCGATGCAGACGCTCGAGCTCCTGTCGTTCCCAGCCTCACGGATCCGGTTCGTCCTGAACCGGTCGAACTCGAAGGTGGGAATGAAGAAGAAGGAGGTCGAGGGCGCGCTCGACGTCAAGATCGGCTTCGAAGTCCCGTCCGACCGCGCGGTCCCGCTCGGAGTGAACAAGGGGGCGCCGCCCGTGATCGCCGACACGGGGAGCGACTTCGCCCGTGCCGTTCGCGAGGTCGCCAAGTCGCTGCTCGCCGAAGAGCAGCCGAAGAAGCGGCGGATGTTCGCAGCGCTGGCGAGGGCGTGACGTCATGGGTCTCCACGACAGACTCTCGAAGCAGAACGGAAACGGGGCTGCCGGCGCGACCGCCGAGCGTCCGGTCGCGCTGGCCGGCCCCGTTGTAGGAGCCCCGCAGCACGCGCTCGGGCCGGACCGCGCGGACCCGTACGCGGAGCTGAAGACCGGCATCCATCACGCCGTGATCGCGAAGATCGGCCCGGAGCTCTTCAAGCGGGAGACCGCGGAGGATCTCTCCGAGCGGGTGCTGCACGCGGTCACCGAGCAGCTCGCCCTCGACCGGACGCCGCTGACGCGCGAGGAGCGCCGGCGGATCGTTCGCGAGATCACCGACGACGTGCTCGGCTACGGGCCACTCGAGCCGCTCCTCCACGACGACTCCGTCACCGAGGTGATGGTGAACGCCCACGACATGATCTTCGTCGAGCGCGAGGGCCGGCTCGAGCGGGCCGACGCATCGTTCGTCGACAACGCCCATCTGCTTCGGATCATCGACAAGATCGTTTCCCAGGTCGGCCGCCGGATCGACGAGGCGTCGCCGATGGTCGACGCCCGCCTGCCGGACGGCAGCCGCGTCAACGCGATCATCCCGCCGCTCTCGCTCAAGGGCCCGACGCTGACGATCCGCAAGTTCTCGCGCGACCCGTACACGATGGACGACCTGATCAACTTCAACTCGCTGACCCCGCAGGCGGCGCAGTTCCTCGCCGCGTGTGTCAAGGGAAAGCTCAACGTCCTCATCTCCGGCGGTACCGGCACCGGCAAGACGACGATGCTGAACGCGATGTCGTCGTTCGTCCCCGAGGACGAGCGGATCGTGACGATCGAGGACGCCGCCGAGCTCCAGCTCCAGCAGGAGCACGTGATCACGCTCGAGTCGCGGCCGCCGAACATCGAGGGCCAGGGCGAGATCCGCATCCGCGAGCTCGTCCGGAACGCCCTCCGGATGCGTCCCGATCGGATCATCGTCGGCGAGGTTCGTGGCGCCGAGACGCTCGACATGCTCCAGGCGATGAACACGGGTCACGAGGGGTCGCTGACGACAATCCATGCCAACTCCCCGCGTGATGCGCTCTCCCGCCTCGAGACGCTCGTGCTCACCGCCGGCGTCGACCTGCCGCTGCGCGCGATCCGGGAGCAGACCTCGAGCGCGTTCGACGTGCTCGTGCAGATCTCCCGGCTCGTCGACGGCTCCCGCCGCGTCACGCACATCACCGAGGTGCTGCGGATGGAGTCCGATGTGATCACGTTGCAGGACCTCTTCACGGCGAAGGCGCCCGACGAGGACACGATTGGCACCTCCAGGTCGTCGCGCCTGCTGCTGCCGCTCTCCTGCACGGGTCTCAAGCCGCACTTCCTCGAGAAGATGGCTGCCAGCGGCGTGATTCTGCCGCCGACGTTCTTCCGGGCCGAGGCGCCCGGCGGGCGCCCGACGTTTGCCGCCGCGCCGTACGGAGGCGGGCAGTGAGACGAGCCCTCGCGACGCTCTTCGCGCTGGCCGCTGTCGTGCCGGGAGTCTCCGCGGCCGCGGAGCCGCGGCTTTCGGTCGACACGTCTGCGTACCCGGCCGTCAGGGCGACGGTGGTCACGCCCGTGCCCGTTGCCCGCGTCCCGAAGCTGACCGAGAACGGTGCTTCCGTCGTCGGTCTCGACGCCGTCAACCTGGGCAGCCGGAAGAGCGTGGTGCTCGTGGTCGACCGCTCGCAGTCGATGCTCGGACCCGCGCTCGCCGACGCGACCGACGCCGCGAGTGCGTTTGTCCGCTCCAAGTCCCGCGGCGATCGAGTCGCAGTCGTAGCCGTCGGCAGCTCCGCGGTCCAGCTCACCGGTTTCACGGCCCGAACGGCCGACGCGGAGGCTGCTCTTCGTTCGCTCGAGGTCGACAAGGTGCGCGGCACCGCCCTGTTCGACTCGGTGATCCTCTCCGCGCAGGCGTTCGCGGGCGACGCGCAAGGCGCTCGCGTCGTCGTCCTTCTCACCGACGGGCAGGAGGTTTCGAGCGATGCCAGCCTGGAGCAGGCGATCGCGGCTGCTCGCGAGGCGAACGTGGCCGTCTACCCGATCGGGATCGAGAGCCCGAGCTTCCGGCCCGCGCCGTTGCAGCGGCTCGCGGCGAAGACGGGTGGCCGCTATGCCGGCGCAGCGGGCACCGCGTCGCTGCACCGGATCTACGCGGAGCTCGCGTCGGAGCTGCGCCGCACGTGGCAGCTCTCCTATCTCACCGCCGCTCGACCGGGCGAACGGCTCGAGCTGACCGCGGGTGGCGCCGAAGCCTCGACGTTCGTTCCCGGTGCGAAGGAACAGATCCGGGGCACCGAGTCGTCGCTGCCCGAGCCGGTCTTTGCCGTCGGCCCGATGCTGATGGCGACCCTCGTCGGGCTTTGCATCTTCCTCGCCGCCGCGGTTCTCCTCCGCGCCCCTGCCGGCGGAAGCCTTCGTCGTCGAATCAATCCGCATCTCGCCGTGCACGAGCGGAAGAGCCGGCGCGGCCCGGTGCAGGAGCGGTTCGCCACCGCGTCGACGCTGATGCGGGCGACCGAGGGCGCCTTCGGCCATCTCAAGATTTGGCACTCGCTCCACCGCTTGCTCGAGCGCGCCGACGTGCCGCTGCGCACCGTGGAGCTCGTGTACGCCGCGGGCGGCTCGGCCGTCGCCGGCGGGCTGCTCGCCGCCCTCTTCGGCATGAGCTCGTTCGTGACGCTGATCGCGATGGGCGTCGGCGGGTCGATCCCGATCCTCGTCGTCTGGGTCAAGGCGAAGCGCCGCCTGGCTGCGATCGAGGACCAGCTGCCCGACCTGCTCGTGACGCTCGCGGCGGCGCTGAAGGCGGGTCACAGCTTCCGGCAGGGAATCCAGGCCGTCGTCGACGAGGGGCAGCCGCCGGCGAGCAAGGAGTTCAAGCGCGTGCTGACCGAGACGCGTTTGGGCCGCCCGATGGACGACGCCCTGGCCGAGATGGCGGAGCGAGTGGGGTCGAAGAACCTGCGCTTCGTCGTCACCTCGGTCGCGATCCAGCGCCAGGTCGGAGGCAGCCTCGCCGGCATCTTCGACATGGTCGCCGAAGCCGTCCGCCAGCGGCAGCAGTTCGCCCGCAAGATCCGCTCGCTGACCGCGATGGGCCGTGCGTCGGCCTATGTGCTGTGCGGAATCCCGTTCTTTGTTCTCGGGATGCTGACGCTGATGAACCGGGAGTACATGGACCCGCTCTACCACACGCCGACAGGCCACAAGCTGATGATCGGGGGACTCGTGATGATGGCTGTCGGGAGTCTCTTCCTTCGCAAAATCGTCTCCTTCAGGGGTTGATCCCAGATGCTGCTCGCACTCTCCGCCGTTCTTCTCGCCGCCGCCGTCTACCTGACCGGCGAGGTCGTCACCCAGCCCGGCCGGGAGCGGCATCGCGCCGTCCGCCGGGCGGCCACCTACGGCCGCGCCCGCGTCGGCGGCAACAGCCTCGAACGGCTCCGCTTCCACGAACGGGTGATTGCTCCGGCTGCGCGCTCGCTCGCGCGCGTCGTCCTCCGGGTCAGCCCGCGTCTCACTGTCGATTCGATCTCCGCGCGACTCCTCGCTGCGGGGATGGGACGCTCGCTGACGCCGGTTACGTTCCTGGCGCTCAAGGGCGCCGGCGCGCTCGCCGGGATTCTGTTCGGGCTCGTCCTCGGCGGTTCCGTCGGCGGGCCGGCGCTTGGCCTCGTCGCCGCGCTCGTCGTCGGCGGCTTCGGCTTCATCCTGCCCGGGGTGGTCGTCTCGATGCGCGGGCGCAAGCGCCGGGAGGAGATCAAGGCGCAGCTTCCCGACGCGCTCGACCTCCTGGCGGTTTCCGTCGAGGCCGGTCTCGGTTTCGACGGAGCCGTCGCGAAGATGACGGAGCACATGGACGGTGCCCTCGCGGAGGAGTTCTCGCTCACGCTGGGCGAGATGCGAATCGGCGAGTCGCGACAGGACGCGCTGAAGAAGCTCGCCGAGCGCGCCGGAGCACCGGAGGTCGCCTCGTTCTCCCGGGCGATCATCCAGGCCGACCAGCTCGGCATCTCGCTCGGCCGGATCCTGCGCGTCCAGGCAGCGGACTCGCGTCTGAAGCGCCAGGCGGCGGCGGAGGAGCGGGCGATGAAGTCCCCGATCAAGATGCTCTTCCCGACAGTCATCTTCATCTTTCCAGCGATGTTCCTCGTCATCCTCGGGCCGGCTCTACTCAACCTGATGGAGGTCTTCTGATGGGCGCGGTCCGCGAGCACGACTTCGAGACGGAGCAGGGTTTCGGCACCGGTCTCCGCGCCCAGCTCGAGAAGAGGCGGGACGACGCCGACGAACCGGTCGAGGAGCCCGCGGCACCGGATGCACCCGATCTGGCGCCCGCCGCCGACGCGGTGTCGCTGCCCGATTTCGGCGAGGCGCAGGCACTTCGCGCTCAGATTGCGGAGGCGCTCGAACGCGAACAGGACGCGCGCGCGGAGCTCGCCGAGCTGAAAGGGACGCTCGAGCGCGGCTTCGCGGACGCCGAGGGCATGTCGCTCCGTTCGTCGGATCTCGATGCCCGTGTCGTCAAGCTCGCTGCGCAGCAGTCGGAGCTCGAGGAGCGCGACCGGGATCTTGTGTTGCGGGCCGAGGCGGCCGCGGCGGAGCAGCAGCGTCTCGCCGACCTGAAGGCCGAGCTCGCTGCCGCCGAAACGCGAACGACGGAGCGCGAGAAGCAGATCTCGATCAAGTTCCGCCAGCTGACGAACGCCGACCGCGAGCGCGCAGAGGCCGCGACCGAGCTGGCCAAACAAGAGGCCGTCCTCGCCCAGCGCGAGCGGACACTCGAGCGATCGCTCGCCGAGCTGGACGGCAAGGCCGCCGAGGCGGCAGCCCGCGTCGACGCCCGTGAGTCGGTGCTCGGGACGAGGGAGACGGTCCTCCGAGATCAGGAGTCGGAGGTCAGCGAGCGCGACCGCGCCGTCGCAGACCGAGAGCGCGAGCTGGTCAAGGCTCGGGCGACCGTCACCGCTCGCGAAGAGGGCCTGCAAGCACGCGAAGCCGAGGTGAAGGCGAAGGCCGACCGGCTCACGGCCGACCTCGAGCGGTTCGCCGAGGAGCGCTCCGGAACCGGGGAGGTGGTCGCCGCGATGAGTGCGAAGCGCGCCGAGGTCACCGCGAAGGAGAGTGAGCTCACTGCCCGGGAGGCCGAGCTGAACCGTCGCGAGTCACAGGTTCGTCGCGACGAGGCGGAGGCGAAGACGGAAGCATTTCTCGAGGACGAGGCGCGCCGCCTCGACGACCTTCGCCGCGAACTCGCCGCCCGCGAAGCCGAGATCACGAGCTCCGAGACGCTGTTCGAGTCCCAGCGCGCCCGGGTTGAGCGGCGTGAGAGCCGGCTCGGTCAGACGGAGGAGTCGATCTCGGACCGTCAGCGCGAGCTGGACGAGCGGGAGGCCGAGATCGAGACCCGCTGGGCGAGGCTCGAGGCGGACGCCGAGATCCGCGAGTCCAAGCTCGAGCACCGCGAGCGGACAGTCGGCGAGCTCGAGCTCCGGCTCGGCAAGAAGGAGAGCGACCTCGCCCAGTACGTTGGCCAGCTCCAGACCCAGATGGAAGAACGCGAATCCGACTGGTGGTCCAAACAGCTAGGAAAGCCGGTGTCGGCAAACGGCTGACGATGTGGCGAGGGGCCCCGCTCATAAGAGCAGGACCCCTCTCCCGAACGCTCCTGTCTGGGCCAGACGGTCCAGTCGCCGAAACGGCCGCTCCGTCTGGAGGGGGAGAGGAGTCGCGTTCGGTACCACTAGTAATCGCACATTCCGGCGCGCGATGCCAGGGCGGTACACTGATTTTCGTGAACAAGACCGGCACAATGCGCGTAAAGAGCGGCCTTGCCGAGATGCTCAAGGGCGGCGTGATCATGGACGTCGTCAACGCCGAGCA
>JALYRA010000189.1 GCA_030855545.1 Actinomycetota bacterium
GAGATCTCCCCGGGCTTCGACGGCGTCTCGCGGCTGCCTTCGCGGCAGTTCGTGACCGGTCATTACGGCGCCGGCACGTGGCGCGTCGACTTCTCCGGCCCGTCCAGCTCCACCGACGGGGTCGCCGAGGACGCGCGCTCGACCTGGGGGAACACGCTGGGCTGGAACGTGATGCCCGGCGCCGAGACCTGGGCCGCGAAGGAGTACAAGGGCTTCGTCTATACGGGCGATATGGCCCGTGGCTTCGACGTGTTCTCGCTCACGAGCTGCGAGGGCGTCGGCTGCATCGTCAAGCCGACGAACACACCCGGACGCGCGAAGGGCGGCGGCCAGTCGCCCGGCGAGCCCGCAGAGCTCTCGATTCTCTCCGGCCCCTCGAAGGGCGGCAAAGCGACGTTCTCGCTCGACGTCGCCTACCTCGCGGGTCAGGCAACGCCGACCGGGAAGCTGACCTTCCAGGACAAGGCGGCCGGCCGCAAGGTCGAAGCGACCGGAATCGAATCGCTGACGATCGCCGGCGCCAAGGCCGCCATCACCGGCCGCGCGACCGTCGACGGTGTTCCGGGAGTCACGTTCTTCGTCGAGGTCGAGGATCTCGGCAAGGACGCGGACGCGTTTCGGATCGTCCTCGGCGACGGCTACGCCGCCGGCGGAGTTCTGCTGAAAGGAAACGTCGAGGTCACCGGCGGACTGGTGACTCCATGAACAACAACGGAGGCGTACGAATGAAGAGAGGACTGCTCGCGGCGTTCGCCGCACTGATGCTCGCCGGGCTGGCGGGCGCCGTCCCGAGCTCGTCGAGCTCGGCTTCGGGCACGCAGGGCTATCTCGTCCTGCTCACCGGGACGCAGGGGACAGAAGGCTTCACCGCCACCGGCACGGAGGCAGCGGTCTCCGCCGCCATCTCGGCTGCGGGCGGAACGATCTCCAATAACCTCGCCGAGCAGATCGGCGTGCTGTACGTCCACTCGCCGAGCTCGACGTTCGCGTCGGCACTGTCCTCGTCCGCGCTCGTCGAGTCGGTCGGAGCGGACTTCAGCTGGCAGGGGATCACTGCTGGGGCGGCCCCGGAGCTGCAGGATGATCCGCTCGAGCCGGCGCAGTGGGACATGCAGCAAATCCGCACCGACGAGGCGCACGCGATCCAGGGCGGCATCTCGGCCGTCGACGTAGGCGTCCTCGACAGCGGCATCGACGGCAACCACGTCGACTTCAAGAAGAACGGCGTCTCGAACGTCGACTGCGCACGGGGGCGCAACTCGGTCACGTTCGTTCCCAACGGCCCCGGCGTCGGCACGGCCGATCCGTGCGTCGACAACCAGTTCCACGGCACGCACGTCGCCGGCACGATCGGCGCCCGCGCCAACGGGATCGGCTTCGTCGGCGTCGCGCCGAACGTCACCCTCGTGCCTGTCAAGGTCTGCGACACGTCCGGGTACTGCTACGCGAGCGCCGTCGTCGACGGGATCACGTACGCAGGCGACCAGAAGTTCGACGTGATCAACATGAGCTTCTTCGTCGACGACAACGAGTTCCAGCAGTCGACCGAGTTCAAGTGCATGGACGACCCGGTGCAGCGGACGTTCCGGCTCGCGGTCGAACGGGCGATCCAGTACGCCCGCAACCAGGGCGTCACGCCGGTCGCCGCGCTCGGGAACTCGGACGAGGATCTGGCGCACCCGACGGACACGGAGAACAACTGCGAGGTCGTGCCGGCGGAGACCCAGGGCGTGATCGGCACGGCCGCGCTCGGAAGGGCGAAGCAGAAGGCGTCGTACTCGAACTACGGCACGGGGCCGACCGATGTGGCGGCCCCAGGCGGCACGGGAACGGGTAACTGCCTGAACGCCGTGCCTTCGACCTTCCCGGGCAGCACGTACGGCTGCATCTCGGGCACGTCGATGGCCTCCCCGCACGCAGCGGGCGTCGCGGCGCTGATCGTGAGCCAGTTCGGCACGCTCGGCTCCGACGGCGACGTCAAGATGCCGCCGACCAAGGTCGAGCAGTACCTCCAGTCGACCGCGGTCGACCAGGGGCTGCCGGGGTACGACGAGTGCTTCGGCAACGGCCGCATCGACGCGCTCCGCGCCGTCAAGCACGACACGTCGAGGGCGTACGACGCGTCGGCGCCGTTCTGCCCCGAGTACGAGGAGTAGCGGGCGACCGGGGTAGGGTTCCTTCGTGGAGCCCTACCCCGTCGTCCCGCTCGACTACGAGCGCCGGAGCGAGGCCGCACAGCTCGCCGACTCCGCGAGGTTCCTCGAGCGACTGTCCCGCCGGCGCTCGGTGCGGATGTTCTCGACCGACCCCGTCCCGTACGAGCTTGTCGCGAACGCTGTGGCTGCGGCCGGAACGGCGCCGTCGGGCGCCCACCAGCAGCCGTGGACGTTCGTCGTCGTCTCCGACCCTGGCGTCAAGGCGCGCCTCAGGGAGGCGGCCGAGGAAGAGGAGCGCCGCAACTACTCCGGCCGAATGTCGGCGGAGTGGGTCGAGGCGCTCGCGCCGCTCGGCACCGACGAGCACAAGCCGCATCTCACCGACGCGCCGTACGTGATCGTCGTCTTCGAGCAGGTCTACGGGCTCGATCCCGCGGGCGGCAAGCGCAAGCACTACTACGCCCGGGAGTCCGTCGGAATCGCGGTCGGCTTTCTCCTCGCGGCCCTGCACGAGGCGGGCCTCGTCGCGCTCACGCACACCCCGAGCCCGATGGGCTTCATCCGCACGCTGCTCGAACGGCCGGTGAACGAGCGAGCATTCTGCGTCGTCCCCGTCGGCTATCCGGCCGACGATTGCACCGTCCCCGATCTCGAGCGCAAGGCTCTCGGGGAGATCCTCGTCCGCTGCTGAGGCTGTACAGAATCCCGTTCTCGACGAACGTGGAGCGCGTCGCGCTCGCGCTGGCGCACAAGGGCGTCGAGGTCGAGTACGTCGACGTCGATCCGGACGACCGCAGTGAGGTCGTGCGCGTCAGCGGCCAGGAGCTCGTGCCGGTGCTCGTCGACGAGGACATCGTCCTCGCCGACTCTCCGGTGATTCTGGAGCACATCGAGAGGCGCTTCCCCGAGCCGCCGCTCTACCCGTCCGACCCGGCGCGCCGCGCCGAGTTGCGGATCTTCATCGACTGGTTCAACCGTGTCTGGAAGCTGCCGCCGAACCTGATCGACGCCGAGGAGACGAAGGCGGCGCCGGACCGGGCTCGGATCGCCGAGCTCGAGCGCCTGATCACGGACGCGCTGGCTCGTTTCGAGGCTCTGCTCGCAGACCGCGACTATCTCTTCGGTGACGAGCTCTCGGCAGCGGACATCACAGCGTTCCCGTTCCTCAAGTACGCGGTCGTCTGGGAGGACGGCGACGAGCAGCGGTTCCACGAGATTCTCCGCGACGCGATGCCGCTCGACGGCCGCTACCCGCGGCTCGAGGCCTGGATCCACCGCATCGACGCGCTACCGCGCGCGTAGGGAAGATCGTGCCTCGCTTCGTCGTCTTGTGATCAGACGAACGGAGAGGAGATCCGATGCACCCAACGCTCATGCACGAGATCGCACGCTACCGCCAGGCCGATCTGCTCCGCGAGGCCGAGCATGCCCGACTCGCCCGCCTTGCGAGCATGGCTGGCGACCGCCCGCGCCGCCGCTTCCGGCTGCGCACTCGCAAGTCGTTCCGGCCCGCTTTGGGC
>JALYRA010000200.1 GCA_030855545.1 Actinomycetota bacterium
CCGGCGAGGGTCAGAATGAAGATCGCCCCGAAGAAGAGCGAAAGGCTGTTCTCGCGCGCGAAGCGCCTCACTGCTGCGTCAGCCCCACGATCACGTAGGCGATCACGCCGAACGCGATCAGGAGCGAATAGAGGCTGAACATCGTCCGCACGAAGCGGACGATACGGCGCCGGGCGGCCAGCCTAGGGTCTTCGCGCGCTGGGCATCCGCTTCCGCGGATGCCCAGCCTGCGCCAAGAACGCGCTACCGGTGTCGGTAGACGATCCGCCCGCGCGTGAGGTCGTACGGAGAGAGCTCGACCTTGATGCGATCGCCGGGGAAGACCTTGATGCGGTAACGCCGCATCTTGCCGGCGGTATAGCCGAGCGTCTCATGGCCGTTGTCGAGCGCGATGCGAAACATCCCGCTGCGAAACGCCTCGACGACCTCGCCTTCCAGCTCGATCTTCTCTTCCTTTTCGGCGATGATTCCTCCCTAGACCAGAACGACGTTGAACGCCTCGGGGCCCTTCTGACCCTCGCGCGCCTCGAACTCGACCTTCGCACCCTCGGAGAGGGACTTGAAGCCCTCGCCACCGATGCCGCTGTGGTGGACGAAGAGATCCTTCCCACCGTCCTCCGGCGAGATGAAGCCGTAGCCCTTCGCGTCGTCGAACCACTTAACGGTTCCTGCTGCCATGTAAATACACCTCCTTACCAAAGATCACGAACGGTAAGAGAGATGCCGGGGCACCGCAGGTACACGCTCTAAAGAACTTAACGCGGCAAAGTGTAGCCGGAAACGAGCGCGATCAGCGTCTCGGCGTAGGCGGGCGCCGTCGGAGCGTCTTCGTGGCGGAAATAGGCGAAGACGTCGATGCCGTCTGCGAGCAGCAACTGGATTCTCGCGGCGAGCGCCCGCAGGTCGGCGTCGGAGAACGGTGGCTCGCGAAAGCGGAGATAGCGGAACGGCGCGTCCGTCTCCCAGTCGTTGACGCGCACAGCAGGCGCGATCTCGACGCCGGCCCAGGTCTCGTGGCGCAGGTCGAGCGCGAGCCGCAGCCCGGTGGAGCCGAGGAGCAGTGCGAGCAGGCCGTCGTCGCGCGGAGTCTGGACGACGACGCGTACAGGGCCGAGCCGGTCGCCGAGCCGCAGGACGCGCTCCTCGAACGTGCCGAGCGCCCGCAACGCGCGCGGCGGCATCTTGACCGCGAAGCGGAAGCCGTCCGGCACCGCTGCGGCCCACTTCGCGAACTGCTCCTCGGACGGAAGCCGGTAGCCCGTCGAGTTGAGCTCGACCGACGGAAGCCGCTGCGCGTAGAAGGAGAGAAAGTCCTCGTTGGCGAGCCCGGCGGGGTAGAACTCCGGACGCCAGCTCGGGTACGACCAGCCGGACGTGCCGACCGACAGACGCTCTAGATTGGAGGCCATGACCGAAGTGTTGCCCGAGACGATGCTTCCTGTGCTGGACAAGGGCTTCGTCGCCCTGGACGCAGCGCTTGCGTCCGATCTCGCAGTCGTCAACGGTGCGCGCGTCTCGTTCAACCAGGAGTCGGAAGAGCTGAGCGAGCGCGACGAGGGGCTCATCCGCTTCCTGATCCGCGAGCGCCACGGCTCGCCCTTCGAGCACGGCTATTTTCGCTTCCTGGTCAAGGCGCCGCTCTTCGTCGTCCGCGAGCATCACCGTCACCGAGCCGGCCACAGCTACAACGAATGGAGTGGTCGCTACGCGAAGATGGATGCAGAGTTCTACGTGCCGGAGAACGTCCGCACGCAGGTGGGTAAACCCGGCGCGTACACGTTCGAGCCCGTCGAGGACGACGTTCGCGACGAGGCGCGCCGTGAGATCGAGGAGAACGCCGAGCGCTCCTTCGAGGCATACGAGCGGATGCTCGAGCTGGGCGTGGCCAAAGAGGTTGCGCGCGCCGTGCTGCCGCTCTCGACCTACACGAAGTACTACTGGAGCTGCAACCCGCGCAGCCTGATGCACTTCTGCGGCTTGCGGAACCACGAGAACGCCCAGCACGAGATCCAGCAGTACGCGGCGGCGGCTGAGTCGTTTCTCGAGCGGCTGATGCCGATCACGCACGCAGCGTTCGTCGCGAACAACCGCACCGCCCCCTAGGTCGTCAGCAGGACGCGGTCGGAGCCGCGGCGCGTGACGACCCAGCCGTCGTATCGGCGTAGGCCGTACGGCACGCTCAGCGTCACGGTCGTCAAGCCCGCGTGGACGGTGAAGCGGCCGCAGGAGTCGGCGAGCTTGCCGTCCTTCGTCAGCCACAGCTCGTAATAGTCCGTCCGGTCCTTGCTCGGCTCGAGCCCGCGCACGAGCACGCGCATCGGCCAGTTGCCGTTCTCCTCGGCGTCCTGCGGGAGCAGTTCGATCGTCGCGAACGAGCCTCGCGTTGCGCCGACGCCCTGCATCACGATCTCGCGTTCCGGCGCGATCTCGTCGCTCTGCGCGCCGCCAAGCCAGCCGGCGCCGAAGGCCGCCGCCGCGAGCGCCGCCGCGAGCAGGGCGAGCGCGCCACGGC
>JALYRA010000208.1 GCA_030855545.1 Actinomycetota bacterium
CCGCAGACGCCGCGACGTGCGCAGGATCGTCAGCGGATCGAAGTTCGCCGCCTCGAGCAGCACGTCCGTCGTCTCCGCCCGAACCTCGCTCTCCTCACCACCCATGATCCCGGCGATCGCGACCGGCCGCTCCCCGTCGGCGATGACGAGGTCGCCGGGAACGAGCTTCCGCAGGACGCCGTCGAGCGTCCGCATCTCCTCGCCGGGCTGCGCACGCCTGACGACGATGCGCCCACCGGTAAGACCCATGAAGTCGAAGGCGTGCAGGGGGCTGCCGAGCGCGAGCATGACGTAGTTGGTGACATCGACGACGTTCGAGATCGGACGCATCCCGGCTGCGAGGAGGCGCGCCCGCATCCAGACGGGCGACTGGCCCGGCTCCACGCTGCGGAAGAGCCGGCCGACGTAGCGCGGGCAGCCCTCGTAGTCCTCGATCGTCACGCCGACCCGTTCTTCGGAGCCGCGCGGCGGATCGGCGCCCGGCGGCGGCGCGAGCTCGGCGCCCGTCACGGCGGCAACCTCACGGGCGATGCCGTAGATCGAGGTCAGGTCGGGTCGGTTGAAGCCGGTGTCGATCTCGAGCACCGCCTCCGAGAGCTGCAGCACGTCGGCGAGCGGCGTGCCCGCCTCGAGCGTTTCGGAGAGCAGCATGATTCCGCTGTGGTCGTCGCCGAGTTCGAGCTCGTCCTCGGCGAGGATCATCCCGCTCGAGGTCTCACCGCGGAGCTTTGCCTCGCCGAGCTCGCGCCCGTCCGGAAGAATCGCGCCCGGCAGCGCGACGGCGACGGTGGCGCCGGCGCCGAAGTTCCACGCGCCACAGACGATCTGGCGCGGCTCGCTCTCCCCCACGTCGACGCGGCAGAGCTGGAGCCGGTCGGCGTTTGGATGCTTGCCGGCCTCGACGACCTTGCCGACGAGGTAGCGGCCGAGGTTGCCGTCCAGATCGGGCACGCCGCGGGTGACGATCCGGTCGACCTCGCAGCTCGTGGTCACGAGCCGCTGGGCAAGCTCCTCCAGCGGGAGGGTGAAGGGCACGTACTCGCGCAGCCAGCTGACTGGGACGTGCATCGCCACCTAGAACTGCCTCGCGAAGCGAAGGTCGTTCTCCCACAGCAGGCGCAGGTCGGGGAAGCCGTGGCGGAGCATGGCGATCCGCTCGATCCCGAGACCGAACGCGAAGCCGGTCCAGACATCGGAGTCGTAGCCAACCGCCTCGAAGACATTCGGATCGACCATCCCCGCGCCTCCCATCTCGATCCAGCCCGAGTGCTTGCAGACGCTGCAGCCGATGCCGCCGCAGAGGAAGCAGGTGACGTCGAACTCCACCGACGGCTCCGTGAAGGGGAAGTAGCTCGTGCGCATTCGGATCTCGCGCTCATCGCCGAAGAGGGCGCGGAAGAACGTCTCGACGGTGCCGCGCAGGTCGGAGAGCCGGATCCCCTTGTCGACGGCGAGGCATTCGACCTGATGGAAGGTCGGCGTGTGCCGCGGCGTTGGGGTGTCCCGCCGGTACACCCGGCCGAGCGAGACGACGTAAACCGGCGGCGGCTGCGAGAGCATCGAGCGGATCTGGCCGGGCGAAGTGTGCGTGCGGAGAACGGTGTTGTCGTCGACGTAGAACGTGTCCTGCGGGTCCCGCGACGGGTGCGCCTCGGGCGTGTTCAGTGCCGTGAAGTTGTTGTAGACGGTGTCGACCTCGGGCCCGTCGAAGATCCGGTAGCCGAGTCCGAGGAAAATGTCCTCGATCTCGCGGCGGATCTGCGTGATCAGGTGCAGGCGCCCGCGACGGACGGGCTCGCCGGGGAGCGTCACGTCGAATGGCTCGAGCTCCTCGCGCGCTGCGGCGGCGAGCGTGGCCTCCCGTTGGGCGAACGCCTCCTCGATCGCGGCGCGGGCGGCGTTCAGCGCCATCCCGGTCTCGCGGTCGCGCACCTCGCGCAGCGCGAGCTTCAGGTCGCTCTTGCGGCCGAGGTAGCGGACGCGCAGCTCTTCGAGCGCGTCCGTGCTTCCGGCCCCGTCGATCGCGGTCCGTGCCTCACCCTCGAGCGCCGTGGCGTCCATCGAGCGACGATAGCATCGCCTTCGTGAGTATTTACGACCCGTTCGCAGCCGTTTACGACGACTGGTCGGCGCACATGACGGAGGACGTTGCCCACTACGTCGAGCTCGCGCGCGAGACCGAGGGGCCGCTCGTCGAGCTCGCCGTCGGCAACGGCCGCGTCGCGATCCCGGTGGCCCGCGAGACCGGACGGCACGTGCTCGGGATCGATCTATCGGACGCGATGCTCGACCAAGCCCGGACGCGTGCGGCCGAGGCGGGCGTCGATCTCGAGCTGCGGCTCGGCGACATGCGCGAGCTCGAGCTGGACGAGCCCGCCGGCCTTATCTACGTTCCCTTCCGCTCGCTCGGCCACCTGCCGACCTGGGCCGACCGGCGGCGGGTCTTCGAACGCGCCTACGCTTCGCTCCGGCCCGGCGGACGCTTCGCGTGGAACTTCTTCGTCTTCAGCCCCGCGGTCGCGGCGTCGAACGACGGCCAGTGGACGGAGCAGAACGGCATCCGTCACCGGATCGATCACGCAAAGCACGACAACCGGGTCGACATCACGCTCGACACCGGCGACACAATCTCGCTTTGGTGGCTGACCCGCTCCGAATGGGAAGGTCTGATCGACGTCGCCGGCTTCGAGGTCGAGGCGCTGTACGGCGGCTTCGCCAGGGAGCCGTTCGACGAGTCTGCGAACGAGTTCGTCTGGGTCGTCCGCAAGCCCACATGAGCGCCGCCGCCAAGGGGGCCACCACTCCTCCACCCCGCTGCGATCGTAACGTGGGAATCGCAGCAGAATGTGCCAACGGTGCAGCAAATGCGTGACGATTTCTCGGCGTACGACGCGATCGCGAGGCTGTACGACCCCTGGAGCGCGAGCGTGACCGAGGACATCGAGTTCTACGTCGAGGAGGCGCGCACGGCGGGTGGCGCGGTCGTCGAGCTGGCGTGCGGTACGGGCCGGATCTCGGTGCCGGTCGCCAAGGCGGGCGTCCCGGTGATCGGCGTCGACGCGTCGGCCGGGATGCTGGAGGTCGCACATGAGTACGCCGTAGCGGAAGGGGTCGCAATCGACCTGCGTCAAGGCGACCTGCGGGAGCCGCCGGTTACGGAACGCGTCTCGCTCGTCCTGATCCCGTTCCGCTCGCTGCTGCACATGACGACTGAGGACGACCGGCTGCGTGCACTCCGTGCTGCGCGCGAGCTTCTCGTTCCGGGCGGGCGGCTCGTCTTCGACGTGTTCGCGCCGAGCCCCGAGGACGTCGAGGACACCCACGGCCGGTGGCTCGAGCGCGAGCCCGGGATCTTCGAGCGCGCCGACTGGGATGAAGGCTCGCGAACGTTGACGCTCTCGGTCCGGCGCGGCGACGCGGCATCGACGATGGAGCTCGCCTGGCTCTCGCCGGCGGAGTGGCGGCTGCTGCTCGACCGCGCCGGCTTCGACCTCGTCGCGCAGTGGGGCTGGTTCGACCGGCGTCCCTACGACGGCGGGGAGGATGTCGTCTTCGCAGCTAGACGAAGGTGACGGTGTCGCCGACGCGAACCCGACCCGGCTCGACGACGTCTGCGAAGACGCCGAAGCAGATCTTGTCGTCGACGACGCC
>JALYRA010000218.1 GCA_030855545.1 Actinomycetota bacterium
CGTCACGCTTCTCGACCTGCGTGAACACGAAGATCACGGGCAAGCCTTCGTCGGCAAGCCGCTCGATGAACTCCGCCTGGCCGTCGTCCAGGCGCTTGTCGTGGCCACGTACGCAGTACCAGATCACGTGGATCTGCTCGTTGATCGGCTGCGAGCGCTTCTCGCTGATGATCTCGCGGAACCGCTCGAGGATCTTGTCGCCCTCCTCGCCGACCTCGATGCCCTGCGAGTCGTATACGCCGAAGTAGCCCGAGGGATGCTCGAAGTACTCCGTCTTCAGCGTCACGGGACGTCCGTTACCGGTCTTCGCGACCTCGGCGCTGAACATGGCATTGATCAGCGTGCTCTTACCGGCTCCGGTCTTGCCGAAGATCGCCAGGTTGAACTTCCCGAGGTCTTTCAAGGCGGACTCGTACGCCTTCTCGAAGTCGCTGATGACGTCCGTGACGTCAGCGTGCTGGCTCGTTCTCTTCCGTGTGCTCACCAAGTTCTCCCGTGACTGATCTCGCGACTCTAATCACCGGTCGGCAACCACGATCCAACGACGCCCCTCTGAGGGAGCCGCACCGTGCGTCACGAACGCTGAAGGAGGATTCATGTAGAAGATCCTTTACATAGGCGGATGCGACGCGAGGTCGAGGCTCAGGACGCCGCCGAACGCCGAGCGCAGGCCGCGGCGCTCGCCGAGGCGCTGCGCCGACCGTAGATCGTGGGGCCCGGAAGATGCTGACAGCAGCCGGCCTTCCCCGGAGCGCGCTTCGATGAGCGATGACGTCGCGCGTCAGATCGTGCCGTCTTGCACTCGCGGAGCCGGCTGGCCGTTGCGAGGCCCGTCCGATACGAAGTGGGGTCAGGCCGCGCGCGACGGCACGGTGATGAGAATCGTGTCGTCGTCGAGCAGCGACGGCGTGTAGATGACATCCGGGTCGAGGTCGGCGCCGTTGGGCCACGTGACCGTACGGCTCTCCTCATCGACGGTGACCTGGCGGAAGAGCCGCCAGTCGCGAAGCGGGCCGAAGACCGGCCCGTCGAGGAACCGACTCAGGTCGATGTCGCGGATCTCGCCGTCGGCGAACATCACGCGGACGACGTATTCGTCGAGCGCGACGGCGGACGTCATGGGCGGCGCGATGGTCACGGCAGTGGCTCGATCTGGCTCAACGGGAGTTTGGCTTGCGCGCGAGCCCAGTTCTCCTCCAGCTCGCCACGGTGCAGCTCGCACCACTCTACGACCAGCCGGACGACTCGGCCAGGGAGGGTCCCCGTCAGAACCTCGCCGGACCCGTAGGCGATCCTCCCGAGGTCGTCGCCGTAGCGGACGTGGATGTGGGGAGGCGGATGATCGCCGAAGTACATCGTGATCACTATGCCGTAGAAGCGGCTGATCGTCGGCACCTCGCGAAGCATCACGGCCGGCTCGGACGTGAGCCGACGCCGCCGCGGACGCGGGTAGCGTGCCGATGATGCACGTCACGGCCTTGAGGGCGGTCGGCTTCCGCAACCTCGACACCACCGTCGAGCTCTGCGACCCGCTTGCGGTGCTGGTCGGAGAGAACAACGCCGGCAAGAGCAACGTCATCGACGCTCTGCGGACAGTCCTCGAACCCGGGCGCGAGCAGCGCATCGGCGAGGTCAAGCTCGCGACCGTCGTCACCGCGGCGCCGGAGTCACTCGCCGACCAGGTCTGGGAGGAGGACCTGCGGTTCGTGCGCGTGGCCGCCGGGCCGGATGTGGACGCCCATGCCGCGGCCTGCTTCCTCGACCTCGTCGTGTCCCTGACCGCGGCTCCAGCCGCGCACCTCCTCGATCCGAGCTACGCCTTCCTGTTCAGCGACGCTGAGCTGGCGTTCGGACACGCGCTGCGCGAGACGGTGAGCGTCGCGCACGCGGCGGGAGTCCCCGCCGAGGTACGCAGCGCGCTCCATGACGCGCTGGCCCCGTTCGGCGTCGGAGCCGTCGATGTGCCGACCGGCGATGGCGTGGCACCCGATCCGCGGCTCACGGCGCTCCTTGAGGACGTCGAGCGCCTCGGTCCCCCGGAGACCTGGCCGGCGCCGGACGGCTATCCGGGCCTGGCGCTCTGCGTCCTGGACGCCGTCTGGTCGATCGGCGTGCGCTACGAGGGCGTCGTCAACGTCGTGGGCCGCTACCGCGCGCTGGCGGCGGGCCAAGGCCGCGACGCCGACCAGGACGGTCCCGCCGAGCTGCTGGCGTCGGCCGCCGCGATAGGTGGGCCCGAAGCCCTCGCTGAGGCGCTCGGAAACCGGCAGCGCACCTCGACGCGAAGCGGCATCCTGAAGGCCGAAGCCGTGCTCCTCACCGCGCGGGTCCTCGCCGACGCGGAGGTCCAGTCGACTGCAGCGCTCCTCGTGCTGTCGCCCAAGGCGCTCGAGGGGCTGCGAGCGGACTTCGTCGCCGTGCGCGGGCAGGGCAGCGGCTTGTCCTTCGACTACCTGCTGATGCTGGCCGGCCGGCCCGGCGTCAAGTCCGACAGGATGATCCGCCGCTTCGTCGCCCGGGCCACCGGCGCCGAGACCGCGGACGCGGTGACCGTGTCGGACGCGCGAGATCTCGTCACGGCCGCCGCCGCCGCGCTCGGAGTCGACGCGCATCGGCTCGACTCTGCGATCTG
>JALYRA010000226.1 GCA_030855545.1 Actinomycetota bacterium
CGATGCACGCCGCCACGGTGTCGAGGGACAAGCGGCTCGACGTTCTGCCGGGCACGCTGCACGGGATCGGGCTCGTCGGCGGCTCGGCACGCGCGAAAGCCCTCGTCGAGGGCTTTCTCAAGGCGCATTAGCTCGCGGACAGCCTACGCCGCGACCTCGTCCCGCAGGTCGGTGACCTGCTCGGCGCCTACCTGGGCGCGTCCAAGTCCTCCGCGACCATCGCGTAGAGCACGCTGTCGGTCCAACCGTCGCCGAGGCGGTACGCCTGCCGCTTCACGCCCTCGCGGACGAAGCCCGCGCGCTCGGCGTGCCGGTGCGCCCGCTCGTTGAAGCCGTAGATCTCCATCTCGATGCGGTGCAGGCCGCGCTCGCGGATCAGGTGATGCTGGAGGAGCCGGGCAGCGTCGTCCGCCAGTCGCCGCCCGCGGAAGTCCGGATGGACGGCGAGACCGCTCACGTGCGCGATTCCGCTGCGCCGGTTCCGGAGTTCCCAGCCCAGCGCGCCCGCGGACTCGCCCTCGAGCTCGACGACAAGCAGGCCGCCCTCGTCCGGGTCCTGCTCGAGCCGCTCGAGGATGCCTTCGCGGTCGTAGGAGCCGCCGGCCGCGAGGAACGGGCGCACGTCCTCGTCCGTGTAGAGCCCTGCGAGGAAGTCGACGTCGTCGCGAGTGGCCGGACGGATCGAGACGGTCATGGCCGCACAGGAACCGCAGCCCGCGAGAACCGAACGGCGCCTGATGCGAGCGAGACGCCGCCGAGGATCAGCGCCAGCCCGCCTAGTGTCCAGACGGTGATCTCCTCGTCGAGGATGAACGCGCCGTAGCCGAGCGCGAAGCCGGGCATCAGGTAGGTGACGAGCGACAGCCGTGCCGAGCCGTGCAGCGCGAGCATCCGGAAGAGGACGAGTTGCGCGAGCGCCGTGCCGACGAGCGCCAGCGCGAGCACGGAGGCGGTCGCCTCGAGCGACGGCACCGAGCTCGGCAGCTGGAAGAGCGCGAACGGAGCCAGGATCAGCCCGCCGGCGAGCATCGAGCCCGCCGCGAGCACTGGCCCCGCCGTCCCGACGACGGCCCGCTGGCCGTAGACGCCCGAGGCTGCGTAGGAGAGCGACGAGAGCACGACCGCGAGCGCGCCGAGGATCGCGAGGTTGCCGCCTTCCGGATGGACGCCGGTGACGACGGCGACGCCGAGGATCCCGATCGCGAGGCCGAGCGCGCGCGTCTTGCTCAGGCGCTCGTGCGGCAGGAAGCGGAGCACGAGCAGCGCGTTGAAGATCGGCACCGACGCCTGGACGACGGCGGCGAGGCCCGAGTCGATGTGCTGCTCGCCCCAGGCGATCAGCCAGAACGGCACGGCCGCGCTGAGGACGCCGAGGACGAGGCAGTGGCGCCAGGCGGCGCGCAGTTCCTCGGCCGCGCGCGTCCGCCCGAAGCGCCAGACGACGTACGAGATCAGCACGGCGGCGGCGAGGAGTGTCCGGAACGCCATCAGCGGCGCCGGCTCGATCTCGTCGACGGCGACCTTGATGAAGAGGTACGAGGCGCCCCAAACGGCTGCGAGCAGGAGCAGCATCGGCCAGTAGCGGTTCACGCTTTCACCGTAGCCCGGCTGCCCAGCGAGCCGGTGCCGAGCGCGACCCCGCCCAGCACGAGCGCGAGGCCCGCGACGGCGATCAGGGTGATCCGCTCGGAGAGGAAGAGGGCGCCGTAGACGATCGCCAGCGTCGGCACGAGATACGTGACGAGCACGGCCTTGGATGCACCCGCGCCCGCGATCAGTCCGAAGTAGAGGAGGTAGGCGGCGCCGGTCGCCGCGACGCCGAGGTAGAGCACCGACAGGACGGACTCCCAGCCGATCGAGCTCGCATGCGCGAGGCCGAACGGGAGCGCGAAGAGCGTCGCCCAGACGAGAGTCCCGAACGCGACGAGCGCCGGCGGCAGCCCGGGGAAGCGCCGGCCCGCATAGAGCCCCCCGATCGCGTAGCAGGCCGACGCCGCCACGATCGCGAGGCCGCCGACGACCGCCCGGTCGCCACCCGAGGGCTCGAAGCCCGCCAGCAGCACGACGCCCGAGAAGCCGACCACGATTCCGGCCAGCCGCAGTCCCGACGCGCGCTGGCTCTGGTCGTAGGCGATCGCGAAGAGGGCCGTGAAGAGCGGCGCCGAGGCATTGAAGATCGAGGCGAGGCCGGAGTCGATGTACTGCTGGCCCCAGGCGATGAAGTAGAAGGGAACGGCCGTGTTGACGAGCCCGAGCAGGGCGAGCGGGACGGCGTACGGGCGGAGAAGTCCGAAGCTCAGGCCCGTCGCTCGGATGTAGACCGCGAGCGCGAGCGCCCCCGCCGCCATCCGCAGCAGGATCAACGTCGCGGGGTCGAGATCGCGCAGAGCGATCGTCGTGAACATGAACGCCGACCCCCAGATCGACGCGAGCGCGAGCAGCATGAGGAGATGGCGTCTGCTCACGAGGCATTCCAACGCGGCGGCCGTCGTCCAGCTTCCCGAGTAGACTGAATCACCTGTCGCAGGTCGCCGAACAGCCCATCCATCGCGCGCTCGGCCTCACGGACGGCGAGCTCCACCGGATCGTCGAGCTGCTCGAGCGCGAGCCGAACCACTTCGAGTTGGCGGTCTTCTCGCTCCTCTGGTCGGAGCACTGCGGCTATAAGCATTCGGCTCTTCTCCTGAAACGGCTTCCCTCGAAAGGGAAACGCGTGCTGCAGGGCCCCGGTGAGAACGCAGGGGTCATCGACCTCGGCGACGGCGAGGCGGTCTGCTTCAAGGTCGAGAGCCACAACCACCCTTCGGCGGTCGAGCCGTTCCAGGGCGCCGCCACCGGGGTCGGCGGCATCCTCCGCGACATCATCGCCATGGGTGCGCGGCCGATTGCCCTCCTCGACGGGCTCCGCTTCGCGCCGGACGATCCGCGCTTCGACCGGGCCGTCGCGGGCATCGGCGCCTACGGGAACTCGGTCGGCGTGCCGACGGTCGGCGGCGAGGCGGTCTTCGACGAGGCGTACCGCGACAACGTGCTCGTGAACGCGATGTGCGTCGGGCTTCTCCCCGCCGACCGGATCGCGCGGGCCGGCGCGACCGGCCCCGGCAACCTTGTCGTCCTCTACGGCGCCACGACGGGGCGGGACGGGATCGGCGGCGCCTCGGTGCTCGCGAGCCAGGAGCTCGGCGAGGACGACGCCGATAAGCGGCCGACCGTCCAGGTCGGCGACCCCTTCATGGGCAAGAAGCTGATCGAGGTCTCGGTCGAGCTCGTCGAGTCGGGCCTCGTCGAGTCGCTCCAGGACTGCGGCGCCGCGGGCCTCGCGTCCTCACTCTCCGAGATGGCACGCGAGACGGGAATCGACCTCCACCTCGATCAGGTGCCGCTGCGGGAGGAGGGGATGGAGCCGTGGGAAGTGATGATCAGCGAGAGCCAGGAGCGGATGGTCGCCGTGATCCGGCCGCAGATGCTCGACGCCGTCCTCGCGCTCTGCGACCGCTGGGAGCTCCATCACGCCGTCATCGGCGAGGTGACCGACACGGGCCTTCTGCGCGCGCTCTGGCAGGACGAGGTCGTCGGCGAGATCCCGGCGCGGCTCCTCACCGACGAGTGCCCGCGCTACCGGGTCGAGCCGGTACCTCGCGACAAGCCTGCCGTGGTGGCAGCGCCGTCCGCGCCCGAGCCGCGCGAGGTGCTGCTCGAGCTGCTCGGCTCCGTGAACATTCGCAGCCGCGACCACGTCTACCGCCGCTACGACCACCTCGTCGGCTCGCGCACCGTGCGGCGGCCCGGTCTCGACGCGGCGGTGCTACGGCTGCGGCCGGGTTACCGCGGGCTCGCCGTGTCGCTCGACGGCACCGGCCGGATGGGACGGCTCTCACCCTGGACGGGCGGAGCGCTCGCCGTGCTCGAGGCGGCGCGGAACGTCGCCTGCACCGGCGCCGAGCCGCTCGGGCTGACCGACTGCCTCAACTTCGGCAACCCGGAGAAGGGCGAGATCGCCTGGGAGCTCCAGCAGTCGATCGAGGGGATGGCGGATGCCTGCGAGGCGCTGCGCGTCCCGATCGTCTCGGGGAACGTCTCGCTCTACAACGAAACGGACGGCCGCGCAATCGACCCGACGCCCGTGGTCGGCTGCGTCGGGCTCGTGGACGACGTGCGCCGTGTGCCGGGCGCGTGGCACGAGGGCGACGTGGTGTTGCTCGCCGGCGCCTCGCCGGTCGCGCTCGCCGGCTCCGAGTTCCAAGCCCGCTATGGCGAGGTCGGTGGGAAGCCGGCACGTCTCGATCTCGCCGCCGAGGCGTCACTCGTCGAGTTCCTACGGCTCGTCGCACCCCGGTGCTCCTTCGTCCACGACGTCTCGCACGGGGGTCTCGCGGTCGCGGTCGCCGAAGCAGCGATCTACTCCGGCCTCGGCGCGGAGATCTCCCTCCCCGACGACCCACGCGCCTGGTTCGGCGAGGGCGGCGGCCAGGCGGTGCTCGCGTGCTCGCCGGACGTCGTCGACGCGCTTGGCGGCGTCCCGCTCCGAAAGCTCGGCGTCGCCGGCGGCACAAAGCTGCTCGGGCTCTCGGTCGCAGAGCTGAAGGAGGCGAACGCCTAAATGTGCGGCGTCTTCGGCATTCGCTCGGAGGAGCGCGACGTAGCCCGGCTCTCCTACTTCGGCCTCTTCGCGCTCCAGCACCGCGGCCAGGAGTCGGCCGGCATCGCGGTCTCCGACCGCGGGAATCTGACCGTCCTCCGCGACATGGGGCTCGTCGCCCAGGTTTTCGACGAGGAGAAGCTGCACGCCCTCCCCGGCAACGTCGCGATCGGCCACACGCGCTACTCGACGACCGGCTCGACGCACTGGGCGAACGCGCAGCCGCTCGTCCACCACGGCCGCACCCGCACGATCGCGCTCGGACACAACGGCAACCTGACGAACACGGCCGAGCTGCGCGACGAGCTTGCGGCCGACCGGATCGTGCTCGGCGCAACCTCCGACACCGAGGCGATCGCGGCCCTGATCGCCCGCGACCCGGCGCCGATCGAACAGGCGGTCGCGCAGTCGATGCGGAAGCTCGAGGGCGCGTACTCGGTCGTCGCGCTCTCGGACGGAAAGCTCGTCGGCTTCCGCGATCCGCACGGAATCAGGCCGCTCGCGCTCGGACGTCTTGGGACGGATTGGGTGCTCGCGTCCGAGACCTGCGCGCTCGACCTGATCGGCGCGACCTTCGAGCGCGACGTGCGGCCGGGCGAGGTCGTCGTCATCGACGAGGACGGCCTGCACGCGACGCAGGCGCTTCCCGAGGGCCGCCAGGCGCTCTGCATCTTCGAGCACGTCTACTTCGCGCGCCCCGACTCGACGCTCGCCGGCGCCGAGGTGCACGGCGTCCGCGTCCGGATGGGCGAGCGGCTCGCGACCGAGGCGCCGGTCGAGGCAGACCTCGTGATGCCGATCCCCGACTCCGGCACACCGGCCGCGGTCGGCTTCTCGCGCGCCTCCGGAATCCCCTACAGCGAGGGCCTGATCAAGAACCGGTATGTCGGCCGCACCTTCATCCAGCCCGACGACGCGCTACGCCAGCAGGGGATCAAGATGAAGTTCAACCCGCTCGCCGAGGTGTCGGGCAAGCGGCTCGTGATCGTCGACGACTCGATCGTGCGCGGCTCGACGATGAAGCAGCTCGTCGCGATGCTGTTCGAGGCGGGGGCTGCGGAGGTACACGTGCGCGTCTCGTCGCCGCCGATCGTCTCGCCGTGCTTCTACGGGATCGACATGGCCGACGAGGAACAGCTCGCGGCCTCCCATCGTTCAGTGGAGGAGATGCGCGATCTGATCGGCGCCACCTCGCTCCACTACCTCTCGCTCGACGGCATGCAGGCCTCGACGCGGCTCCCCGAGCAGTCGGTCTGCCGCGCCTGCTTCACGCGCGAGTATCCGACGCGGGTTCCCGCCGCACGGAACCTCGCGAAGCTCCGGTTCGAGTCGGCGCGCAGCTGATGCGGCTCGTCTCTGTCAACGCCGGCAGCTCCGAGCTGATGAAGATCGGCGCACGGATCGTCGAGACGGGGATCCGGAAAGGGCCGGTCGAGCGCGGCCACGTCGGCACGCTCGGCCTCGCCGGTGACGTCGTCGCGGACGAGGAGAACCACGGCGGGCCCGATCAGGCGATCTATCTCTACAGCTCCGAGGACTACGCCTGGTGGGCGGACGAGCTCGGCGGGCTGCCCGAGCCGGGCACGTTCGGCGAGAACCTGACGCTGTCGAGCTTCGGCGCCGAGCCGGTGCGGATCGGCGACCGGTTCCAGATCGGCCCGAATTCGGACTCGGTGCTCGTCGAGGCGACGGCGCCGCGGATCCCGTGCTCGGTGTTCGCGACGCGGATGGGCGAGCCGAACTGGGTCAAGCGCTTCGCCGATGCGAGGCGGCCCGGCCTCTACGTGCGCGTCCTCCGGCCGGGCGAGGTCGCGGCGGGCGATCCAGTCGAGCGGCTCGGCGGCGGCGAGGGTCATCCCACCGTCGTCGACCTGATGGACGTCTGGTACGACGTCGAGCCCGCAACGGAACAGCTCGAGCGCTTGCTGGCTTCGCCGCTCGCGGTGCGAGCGCGCGGCAACGTCGAGACGAAGCTCGCGAAGCTCGTCTAGCTCAAAGATCTAATTCGAACCAAACGCAGCTCTCCCCGTTCTTGAGGACGCCCCAGCGGGTCGCGAGAGCGTCGAGAAACGCGAGCCCGCGGCCAGACTCGCCCTCGACTCCGGGCATCGCGACCGGCCGCACGGGGAAGCCGCCGCCGCGGTCGCCGATCTCGACGCGAACGGTCGCGACACCGATGTTGATCGCCAGCCGAATGGGAACATCGTGCTCGCCGGCGCCGTACTTGACGGCATTCGTGATCAGCTCGCTGACGAGGAGGCGCACCGTAAAACGGGCGTCGGGATGCTGCTCCAGCGCCTCCAACCGATCGACGGCGGCGCGTGCCTGCGCGATCGACGACGCCATCGGCGGAAGCCGCAACTCCAGCTTCCCTTGGTCGAGTCCCGCCGCCATGCCGCTTCCAATACCCCACCTTTCCTCATCTCTAATCCGTAGAGTCCCGATTCGTGCAGTCGCGCGAACGGCAGCTGGCGGAGAACGAGGTTCGATTCCGTGCGCTCAACGAGCGGCTGCAGGAGAGCGGCGGCGCCTGGGTTGGGTTCGACGGGACGCTCAGCCTGGTCTGCGAGTGCGGTGACGAGAACTGCACGCTGGCGATCGCGCTGACCCCGCGTGACTACGAGGCCGTCCGCGCGATCGAGACGCAGTTCGCGGTGGTGCCGAGCCACGCCCGGCCCGAGGTCGAGAACGTCGTCAGCGACCACGGCACCTGGGTGATGGTGCGGAAGCGCGGCGTCGCGGCTGAGATCGCAGCCGCGACAGATCCCCGCTCTTAGGTATACGGTCTGTCCGGCACGTTGCCGATGATGACGACATGCACATCGTCGTCCGCCACAACGAGGCGGGGCAATGGTGGTGGGCGGCCCTGGCCGCAAACGGCCGGCCGGCAGCGGTCTCGGCGCTCTACGACAGCCGCACCGACTGCATGCGCGGCCTCGTCGAGCTGAAGGTCGAGGGGCCAACCGCCCCGGTCACGACCGAGGAGAGCTCCGCGACAGCTCCTGAGCTCGGCCGTAGCGGACTGCACGCCTGACCGCGCGCGGATCGAGCCCCCGCTCCAAGAGCTCCTGACGCAACTCGCCCTCCTTCGCCATGCGGAGGAAGAGCCAGGCGAGCGCGACGATCGTGACGATCGAGCCCTCGATCATCATCACCGCGCCTGCGAGTCCCTGGTCCTGAAGCGGTGAGATCCCCCACAGCTCGTCGCCCCGATCGTAGATGCCGTAGAAGAGATCGCCGGACCAGACGAACACGTTCCCGAGCACGGTCTCGACGACGCGGACGCCGGCGATGTAGGCGAGCTTCGGGCCGGTCCCGAACCACTCCGGTGCGGGCAGCGTCTCGAGCACGGGCAGCCACACGATCACGCCCGCGGTGAAGAACGAGACGTGCTCGAGCGCGTGCACCGCCGAATGGCGCACGGCGGCCTCGTAGAGAAACGGCACGTGCCAGAGGTAGAGGTTGAGACCCCAGATCGGAAGCGCAATGGCGGGATGTGCGAGGACGCGGAGGCGCTCGACCGGCCGCAGCGCCAAGAGCGGCCGCAGCATCGGCCCGGAGAGCCCGGCGAGGAGGCAGAGCGGTGCGAGGTCGCCGATCACGACGTGCTGCAGCATGTGGAAGCTGAAGAGCTCCCGTTCTGCAATCGCGGAGACCGGCGAGGCGAACGCGAGCACGAGCAGCAGGATCCCGAGCGAGAAGAGCGCGACCCGCCAAGCGGCCGGCGGCGTGCCGCGCCGGTGCAGCGTCCGCGCTCGCAACCCGTAGGCGAGCGCCGCGAGCGCGACAGGCGCCAGCTGCAACGGATCGAGCGTCCAGCTCGTTAGGAGTGAGAGCTCGTCGATCCTCTCAGCCTAGACTCAGCGCCCGTGAAGCTCTTCCACTATCACCTGGTCACCTCACGCGTCCGGCAGGTCGAGGCGCGCTACATCGGCAAGCTCGCGTTCGGCCTCGTCGCGCGGCACGGACGGATCGGCGAGGAGTATCAGTCGTTCCAGGCCGGAACGTCGTGGGAGGAGCTCGACACGATGGGCTTCAAGCTTCGGCTCTCGGAGCTCGAGCGCGGCGCCGTCAACGTCGTTGTCCAGCCGGGGCAATGGGAGCTCCCACGTGTCGACCACCTCGGGCTGGCGCTTGGCGAGGAGGAGTTCGACGATCTGATCGAGCGGGCCGTGGAGCGCGAGCTGCGGATTCAGGCACATGGGGGCAGGCGGACGTTCATCGCGACGAACGCGGGCTACCGGCTCGAAGCGCATCCACCGCGCGAGTGGCTCGACGAGCTGCTCGACGCGACCGAGGAGCTGCAGCTGAGCGAACTGCAGCTCCTCGCCGACGACCCCGAGGAGAAAGCGGACGTGCTCGCCTACCTGCTCGACCTCGACCGCGACGGGACGAGCGTCCGCATCGGCGACTCGGTCGTCTCCTTCCTCCCTGGCGGACCGTCGGGCCGGCCGCAGCTCCACGCCGAGCTCCTCACCTGATCCGACGCACCTCGTAGAGTGAGCACGTGAGCGACGACCGCACGTACGCCGCCGCCGGCGTCTCGCTCGCGACCGCGGCGGGGGTGGTCGAGCGGCTGCGCGCTGCGGTCGAGTCGACCGGCGCGCAGAGCTTCGGCAACCTGGGCTTCGGCGCCTTTGCGGCGTTGCACCCGCTGGACGACCGGCGCCTGCTCGCCGCCTCGACCGACTCGATCGGGACGAAGCCGATGGTCGCTCGCCACCGTGGCGCACTGCGTGCCTGCGGCGCCGACATGGCCGCCCATTGCATCAACGACGTGATCACCTGCGGCGCCGATCCGCTGATCCTGCTCGACTACGTTGCGGCGAACCAGCTCGAGCTACAGCAGGTCGCCGAGCTCGTCGAGGGCGCTGCGGAGGTCTGCCGGGTGGCCGGCGTCGCGCTGATCGGCGGCGAGACCGCCGAGCTCCCGGGCGTCTACCGCGAGGGCGAGCTCGACTTCGCCGCCACCTGCGTCGGCATCGTCGACCGCGACCGCGTCATCGACGGCTCGGCGGTCGAGGCGGGCGACTACGTGATCGGCCTCGGGTCCGCAGGCGTCCATGCGAACGGCTTCACGCTCGTTCGTTCCGTGCTCGAGCTCGAGGACTATGACGGCCCCGACCTGCTCGCACCGACGCGGCTCTATCTCGACGACGTCAAACGGCTCCGCGGAACCGCGCACGCGTTCGCGCACGTGACCGGCGGCGGGATCGAGGGCAACCTCGGCCGGATCATCCCCGAGGGGCTCAGCGCCGAGCTCGACTGGGGCGCCTGGGAGCGGCCGGCGGTGTTCCACTGGCTCGGCCGGCATGTCGAGGAAGAGGAGGCGCGCCGCGTCTTCAACCTCGGGATCGGCTACTGCGCGGTCGTCGCGGATCCAGGGGACGAGCTCGTGATCGGAAGGATCGTCGACGCATGATCGGCGTCCTCGTCAGCGGCAACGGCACGAACCTACAGGCGCTCCTCGACGCAGGCCTGCCCGTCTGCGCAGTCGCGTCGAACCGTCCCGGCGTGCGCGCGCTCTCGCGTGCCGAGGAGGCCGGAGTGGCGGCCGCGGCGTTCTCGCTCGAGGAGTTCGCCGACCGTTCGCAACGCGACTCGACGATGGCGAACTGGCTCCAGGAGCAGGGCGTCCGGCTCGTGGTCTGCGCCGGCTACATGCACCTCCTCACGGCCTCCTTTCTCGACCGATTTCGCGACCGGATCGTCAACGTTCACCCATCGCTCCTACCCGACTTCCCGGGCGCGCGGGCGATCGACGACGCGCTCGCCGCCGGTGTCGAGACCACGGGCGTCACCGTCCACCTCGTCGACGAGGGCCTCGACTCGGGGCCGGTGATCCGCCAGGAGCCCGTTCCCATCGAGCCGAAGGACACCCTCGTCGAGCGGATCCAGGCCGTCGAGCACCGACTTCTGCCGGAGGTGGTGAGAGACCTGTGCGCGCGCTGATCTCGGTCTGGGACAAATCCGGGCTGGACGGCTTCGTCAAGGGGCTCGCCTCGCTCGGGTGGGAGCTCGTCGCGAGCGGCGGCACCGCCACCTACATCGAGGAGCTCGGCCTGAAGGCGACGAGGATCGAGAGCCTGACCGAGTTCCCGGAGATGCTCGGCGGCCGCGTCAAGACGCTGCACCCGCGGATCCATGCCGGCATCCTCGCGAGGCGCGAGGTGGAGACCGATCTCGTCGCGCTCGAGGAGCACGGGATCGAGGCGTTCGACCTCGTCTGCGTCAACCTCTATCCGTTCGAGCAGATCGCCCGAGAGCACGGCGTCCGCGAGGACGAGGCGATCGAGATGATCGACGTCGGCGGCCCGTCGATGCTGCGCGGCGCGGCGAAGAATTTCGCGCACGTCGCGCCGGTCTGCCGACCCCAGGACTACGAGCGCGTGCTCGACGAGTTACGTGCGCTCGGAACGATCTCCCTCGAAACCCGCCGCGGCCTCGCCGCGACCGCCTTCGCGACCTCCGCCGCGTACGAGGCCGCAATCGCGTCGTGGTTCGCCGGCCGCGAGGCCTTTCCGCCGGTCTTCACGCCCGTCTTCGAGAAGCATCTCGACCTCGCCTACGGGGAGAACCCGCACCAGGGCGCCGCCTACTACGCCGAGCGCGGCGCGCGGACGCACCTGCTCGCGCGCGTCGACCAACTCCACGGCCGCGAGCTCTCGTTCAACAACCTGAACGACCTCAACGCGGCTCGCCTCGCCGTGCGCGAGTTCGCCCTGCCGACCTGCGTGATCGTCAAGCACGCGAACCCGTGCGGGGTCGCGGTGGGAGCAACGATCGAGGAAGCATACGAACGCGCCCTCGCAGCCGACCCGCTCTCGGCCTACGGCGGCGTCGTCGTCCTCAACCGCGGCGTGTCGGCGGCGCTCGGCGAGCGGCTGGCGGAGCAGTTCGTCGAGGTGCTGTTCGCGCCCGGCTACGACGAGGTTGCACTCGAGGCGCTCCTGCGGAAGCAGTCGATCCGGATCCTGAACGACCTCGAGCGCCGCACGAACGACGCGTCGGAGCGCGACTACAAGCGCGTGCTCGGCGGCCTGCTCGTCCAGGACCGGGACTGGGACGTCGCTGACAGGGAAGGAATGGCCGTCGCGACCGGCGAGCCGACCGAGGCGCAGTGGGGCGACCTCCTCTTCGCCTGGCGCGTCTGCAAGCACGTCGCGTCGAACGCGATCGTGATCGCCAAGGATCTCCGGACGATCGGGATCGGTGCCGGTCAGATGAGCCGCGTCGACGCGGTGCGGATCGCGGTCGAGAAGGCGGCCGAGCACGGCCACGACCTCGAGGGCGCGTCACTCGCCTCGGATGCCTTCTTCCCGTTCCCCGACGGACCGCGGCTCGCAACCGACGCCGGCGTGACCGCCCTCATCCAGCCGGGCGGCTCGAAGCGCGACGCCGACGTGATCGACGCGGCCGAAAGCGCCGGCGCCGCGATGGTCTTCACCGGGCGCCGACACTTTCGGCATTAGCGCTAGTTGTTGCGGTCGTTGTGGCTGCTGCTGCGGTCGTTGCGCGTGCTGTTGAACGAGCGTTCGGCCCAGCCCATCGCGTCGGACAGGAACGCGCCCGCGAAGGCGGCGAGTCCGAGCGGGACGAGGTCGGCGTAGTTCTCTTCCCAGAACACAGCCAGCACGAACAGCACAACGGCGGCTAGCAGCAGAATCGTCCGCAGGCCAAGATTCATCTTGTCTCCTTCAGGGTGGATACTCGCCGGATGAACGAGCTCGACCTGCGTATTCGCAATCACGCCTACGCCTCCTTCGTGCGGGACGGGCGCGCGCCGGCGGCGGCCGACAGCGCCGCACACTTCGGGCTCTCCGAGGAGGAGGCGGCGCAGTCCTATCTCCGCCTGCACGACGCGCACGCACTCGTGCTCGAGCCGGGGACAACGACGATCCGGATGCTGAATCCGTTCTCGGCCGTCGAGACGCCGCACCGCGTCGAGTCGGGCGGGCGGAGCTGGTTCGCGAACTGCGCGTGGGATGCGCTCGGCATCCCCGCAGCGCTGCACGCGGACGGTCGCATCGTGTCGCTCTGCCCGGACTGCGAGGAGCCCCTCGAGCTCGAGGTGCGCGACGGCGAGCTCACTCGCGGCGCAGACCTCCTCGTCCACTTCGTCGTTCCCGCACGGCACTGGTGGGACGACATCGCCTTTACCTGAAGCACGATGGTCTTCCTCCGGTCGGAGGAGCACTTGAAACGCTGGCTCGACACAAACGGGTGGGCGCCGGGCGCGAGCATGCCGGCGTCGACGCTGCACGAGCTCGCGCGCCGGTGGTGGTGGACGCGCCTCGAGCCCGACTGGCGTCCGCGCTCGCCCGACGAGTCACAGGCGATCCTGGACGCTCTCGGGCTGACGGGCGCCTTCTGGCGTCTCGTCCCGGTGGGAGGCGACGGCGCCGACGACGAGCCCGACGCCGGCCAGCTCGATCGCTGACGGGACCTGCGCGAGAACGACGACGCCGATAACCGTCGCGGTCGCGGGGAGGAGCGAAACGAGGAGCGCGTAGGTCGAGCGGGCAAGCCGGGCCATCGCAAGCTGATCGCAGACATACGGGATCACCGACGACGCGATCCCGACGCCGAGACCCGCCGCCAGCGCGACCGGATCGGTGAACGCGCCGACCGCATCCCAGCCGGCGATCGGCGTTACGACGACGAGAGCGATCAGCATCGACGCGGCGAGGCCGTCGATGCCGCTCACCCCCCTTCCCTGTGCAACTCGGTGGCCAAGCACGATGTAGGCGGCGAAGAGAACGGCGTTCGCGAGCGCGAGCG
>JALYRA010000243.1 GCA_030855545.1 Actinomycetota bacterium
GGCTCGCCGCCCTCGGGGTGCGGCAACCGCGCAGGTGAGGTCGCGGTCAGCGCCGTGGCCAGCCCGCCCTCGGCGAGGCGCCGCGCGTACCAGCCGAGCACGCCGGTCGGGAAGCAGTTCGAGGCGACGACGACACGCGCGCGTCCCGGCGGGTCGGCGAGCTGTCCTGCGACGATCGCGGCCAACGTCAGGTAACCGAGGGCGCCGCTGCCGTCCCAGCGCTCGTAGCCCGGCTCGACGTGGAGCCGCCGCGGCGTCGCCTCGGGCTGCAAGTCGGGAAGCGTCTCGAGCCAGTCGATCCGCGAGAGCCCGTGGCCGAGCTTGCCGCGCGACTCGGCGTCGAGGAAGTGCTCGGCGAGGGTCGCGGTGTCCGCCTCGGAGAATCCGAGCGCGGTGATCCGTTCTTCAGGCAGCACGGCGTTTAGCGGCCCAGACTGCGGCGCCCGCGCCAACCACGAACGGTAGGCCGATCAGAACAGGATGGAGGCGGCGAACCACCGGGTATGCGAGCTCGTCGAACTCCCGGATCGGCCAGCCGCGCTCGCCCGCGATTCGTCGGAGCTCGCGATCTGGATTCACCACGACCGGCTTCCCGACAGCCTCGAGGAACGGCAGGTCGGTGTGACTGTCGGAGTAGGCGGCCGAGGCGGCGAGGTCGTAGCCGTGCGTCGCGGCAAGCTCGCGGACCGCGGCTGCCTTGCCCTCTCCGTGTGCGGCGCGCAGCGACTTGCCGGTGTAGGCGCCGTCGGCGATCTCGCACGTCGATCCGATTGCGCCGTCGAAGCCGAGCTCGCGCGCAAGCTCCTCGACGATCTCCTGCAGCGTCGCCGACACGATGTAGACGGGCTCGCCCCGATCCTTGTGGCGCTGCAGGAGGTCGAGCGCGTCGCGGTAGACGAGGGGCTTCAGCACCGGCTCCATCGCGCCGGCGACGAGGCTGCGGAGGTCGTCGACTGCGAAGCCTTTCAGGACCATCAGTCCGTCCTCGGCCGCCTTCCGCACGGTCTCGGCGCTCGCTCCGCGCGCGGCGAAGAGGAGCTGCCAGGCGGCGGCCTTCGCGAGCTGGCCGCGGCCGATCACGCCGTGCTCGCGGAACGCCCCTGCGAGGGCGAGCGCGCTCGATCGCTGCAGCAGCGTGCGATCGAGGTCGAAGAAGGCGGCAGCGCGACCCATTCTCTAGGTAAGAAGCGTCAGCGGCTTGCGGATCGCAGCCTGCCGCGTGGCCGCGAGCGACTCTGCGATCGCGACGATCGCGCGGGCCGATTCCGACTCCGGCGCCGCCTCCACGACGGGGACGCCGAGGTCGCCCGCGGCGCGCAAAGCCGCGTCGAGCGGGACCACGCCCAGGAGCGGCACCCCGAGCTCGTCGGCGAGCTTCGCGCCGCCGCCGGATCCGAACATCTCCCCGGTCATGTTCTCGACGACGCCGACGAGCTTCTGGCCGGTCTTCTGCGCCATCACGGCTGCGCGGATGGCCACCTCTTGCGCGAGCGGCTGCGGCGTCGTCACGACGAGCACCTCGGCGCGCGGCAGCAGCTGGCCGAGCGAGATCGCCATGTCCCCGGTTCCGGGTGGCATGTCGACGAGCACGGTGTCGAGCTCGCCCCAGTGCACGTCGGAGAGGAACTGCTCGAGCGCGCGGTGGAGCATCGGTCCGCGCCACATCACCGGCGCGTTGTCCTCCATGAAGCTGCCGATCGAAATGAACTTCATCCGCCCGCGCACGGGCGGCACGATCATCTTGTCGACGACGATCGGCCGCTGGTTGACGCCGAGCATGTGCGGCAATGAGTGGCCGTACACATCCGCGTCGATCAAGCCGACTTGCTGCCCGATCGCATCGAGCGCTGCCGCGAGATTGACCGTCAGTGACGACTTGCCGACGCCGCCTTTGCCGCTCGCGACGGCGATCACTCGCGTGCTCGGATCGAGCGAGATCGACTTCTCCGGCCGGCCGCCGCGAAGCTTCGTCGTCAGCGCGGCCTTCTCGTCGGGGCTCATCACGTCGAAGCGGAGCTCGACGCGCTGCACGCCCGGGAGGCCGCCGACGTGCTCGGCGACCTGCTCCTGGAACGAGTTGCGCAGCGGGCAGCCGACGACCGTGAGCGCGATCGTGACGGTGACTGCGGCGCCGTCGATCTCGACGTCGCGCACCATGTCGAGCTCGGTGACAGGCTTGCGCAGCTCGGGGTCGATCACGTTCTCGAGCGCACGAAGAATGTCGTCTCGGTCGGGAGTCACACTGGGAGCGTAGCGGCCCTCCCCCTAGCCGACGAGCCGGATGAAGACGACGTTCCGAACCGGGCTGCGGTGCGTCCGGGTGATCGTGAGGCTGCCGCGAGCGTTGTCGTAGAGCCCCGTGCCGCCGAGCACTGCGAGGTCGTAGAACTGCCGGTAGAGGATCGAGCCGCCCACGACGATCTTCCCCCTCGGCAGGGCGTACGTGCCCCGGCAGACCCGCGATCGGAGGCTGTCGACGAACGTGCAGACGAGCTCGCCGCGGCCGATTACCTTCAGTGTCCCCCGCTCGCGCAGCTGGGTACGCACGATCTCCATGTCGCCGGCCGAGGTCCCGCGCGCGCCGACGTCCACGCGGGTCACCTCGAGCTCGCGATCGTTGATCCTGATCGTCGCCGGGCCTGTGCCCGCCTCCGAGCGGCTCTGCCACGGGCCTACGACGAGCACGCCGGCGAGCGTGCCCACCAGGAACCAGCCGACCTTCTTGTTCATTCCCCCGCCTCCTTCGGTTCGTCGATCGTGTGCTCTCCATTCGGACCCGGCAAGTCGAGCCAGAACGTGGTGCCCTCGCCCGGTGCGCTGTCGAAGCCGATGCTGCCGCCGTGCGCCTCGACGATATCCCGTGAGACGGCGAGGCCGAGGCCGGTTCCGGTGATCCCGGTGGCGCCGGCGTCCCCGCGGAAGAACTTCGTGAAGATACGGCTCTGCTGGTCTTCCGGGATTCCGCGTCCTTCGTCCCGGACGGCGATGCGTACGCTCTCGCCGCGACGTGCCGCGACGAGCTCGACGGTGCCGCCGCCCGGCGAGTACTTGATCGCGTTGGAAAGCAGGTTTCCGACGACCTGCGCGAGGCGGTTCGGGTCGCCGCGCACAGTCAGCGGTCGCTCGGCGAGCTCTACCTCGAGCCGGTGTTGTGGGCTCTGCGCCGCGTACAGCTGCGCCTGCTCGTCCAGCAGCGCCGCGAGATCGACCTTCTCCGTGGCCAGGCCGACACCCTCGCGCTCGATCCGCTGGACGTCGAGGAAGTCTTCCAGCAGCGCCGCGAGGCGCCGCGCCTGTGCGTCGACGATCCCGAGATAGTGCCGCCGGGTCGCCGAATCGAACTCGCGCTTCAGCAGCAGCGCCGTGAAGCCGAGCACACTCGCAAGCGGCGTCCGGAGCTCATGGGAGACGATGCTGACGAGCTCGGTCTTCATCCGCTCGCTCTCGCGCAACTCCTCGTTCTGCGTTTCCAGCTCCTTTCGGCCCTGTTCGAGCCGCTCGGCCATCGCGTTGAAGGCGCGCGTCAGCTCGCCGACCTCGCCCGGGCCTCCCGGCGGTAGTCGCAACGTGAGCTCCCCGCCGGCGATCCGTCCGGCACCTGACGCAGCGGCGCGAATCGGGCGCCCGATCGAGCGGGCGAGCACGATCCCGAAGAGCGCGATCAACGTCATCGAGGCGCCGACGGCAATCGCGCCCACCACCACGGCGAGATCGGTGCGCTCCTCCGCGTCAGCCGCGGCGCGAGACGCGAGCTTTTCCTCGGCGGCGCGGAAGCTTCGGAAGAGCCGCCGGATCGCGTCGGTCTGCGCTTTGCCGGTCTGCGGGAGCGCAGAGTCGTCGGTGAGGCGCGGCTCCTCGCGCAGGAGCGGGATGAGCGGCGCGATGAAGAAGTCGATGTATGCCTGAATCTCCGCTGCCAGCGTCCGAACACGGGTTCGCTGGGAAGAATCGTCGGCGACGAGCGTCTGCAGCGCCCGCAGGCGGGCGGGCAGCTCCTGGCGTGCTCTCTCGTACGGCTCGAGCGAGCTCGGGCGGCGCGTGACCGTATAGCCGAGGAAGCCCGACTCGGCGTCAGAGACGAGCTTCTCCAGTTGCAGCGACGCGGCGGTCACGTCTTGCGACCGCGCCTTCCGTTCGGTTGCCTCCCGCTGGGCGGAGACGGCGAGGATGAGCGCCGCGAAGGCCGCACCGACGAGGAGCGCTAGTGCGGCGCTTGCGACCCACAGCCGGCGCGCGAGGGTCATGCGAGCAACCCCTCGACGGCAGAGCTGAGCTCGTCCGGGTCGAAGGGCTTGGAGATGAAGCCGTCGGCGCCCGCCAGCTCCGCGTCGATCTCGGCGTGGCTCCAGGCTGTGATCACGACGACCTTGGTCGAGTGGAGCTCTTCGTCCCGTCGCAGCGCCTCGAGCACCTCGATCCCGCTCAACCCAGGGAGCATGACGTCGAGCACGATCAGATCAGGTCTCTCCTCGCGCGCCAGCGCGAGCGCTTCGGCGCCGTCGGCGGCCTCGACGAACCGATAGCGGGTGCCGAGCACGGCCCGAACCAGCTCGCGGAGGCTCGGGTCGTCGTCGCAGACGAGAATCGTCGCGCCGTCGGGGTTGGGTGCGGGGTGTTGTCCTCGTTCGTCCACCGTGCGGGGAGGGGCGGTGGGCGGTTTGATCCAAGTCTAGTCCGGTCTATGCAGAGAGCCCAGCCGCCAGCGTGCGGCACAGCTCTGGCGTTCCCGCCGCGACGACGCGCGAGCGTCCGATCAGGTCGAGCGGCGCGGCGTCGAACGGCGGGTCTTCGAAGAGTTCGATCGCGAGCCCGCACTCCCGGACGAGCAACTGACCGGCGGCGATGTCGACCGAGCGAGCCGGCTTCAGCGAGCACACCGCGTCGACGCGGCCCGCGGCGAGGTGGCAGAGCGAGAGCGCGAGTGAACCCATGATGCGCAGGCGGTGGGCGCTGCCCACCATCGCCGCCGCTTTGTCAGCCACCTCGGCGGTCGTCGTCGCCTCGAATGAGAGGATCTCGATCGCGTCTTTCGGCTTGACGCCGCCGAGCCGGTCGCCGTTCAGAAAGGCGCCGCCGCCGCGCTCGGCCGTCCACTCTTCGCCGGAGCCGAAGTCGTAGACGTAACCGAAGACGACATCGCCCATCGTCGCTCCGTCGGCGACCGCGAGCGACAGCGAGAAAAAGGGAATGTCGCGCTTGGCGTTGAGCGACCCGTCGATCGGGTCGCAGACGACGCGCCAGGGTGCCCCGGTGCCGAAGACGCGCTCGCCGAGCTCCTCCGAGATAAGAATGAAGCTCTCGTCGAGCGCCTCGAGGCGGTGCACGACCGCGGTCTCGGCGGCCGCGTCGATCGCGGTCGTGTCGTCGCCGCCCTCGCCCGTCGCGAGGACCGGTTCGCGCTCGACGCGCGTCGGCAGCTCCGCGAGCACGGCCTTGATGTCGCCGACCGACTCGCGGCAGACCTCGAGCCACGGCCTCACAGGGGATGGAAGAGCAGGCCGGAAATCAACTTCGGGAAGAAGTACGTCGTCTTCTGCGGCAGTACCTCGCCGCGGCGCGCGTAGGCGAACACGTCCTCGATTCGGGTCGGCTGGAGAACGTACGCCACCGCCGCCTCGCCGTCTCGGACGAGCCGCTCCGCCTCCGCCGCGTCGGCGGTGTACGTGAGCCCGTCGTGGCCCAGCGTGTCGACGAGCTGGACGTCGAGCATGCCCTCGGGGACGGGGATCGTGCGGGAGCCTTCTCGCGTCAACTCGGTCACGGCCGTTCCGCTCTTTCCGTCGGTGTCGAGTCGCTTCGGCTCCGCGAAGACGCGATGCGTGGGGAAGATCTCCAGGCCGGGGTCGCCGGTCGAGACGAGCACGACGAGCATCTGCGCGCTCGCGGGCGTCCTCTCCTCCTTGTGGAAGGCGACGGCCGTCTCGTAGCGGTGGTGGCCGTCGGCGATCAGGAGCTGCTTGTCGTCGAA
>JALYRA010000254.1 GCA_030855545.1 Actinomycetota bacterium
GCGCGCTCGCCTCGAGGAGCAGCGCAACGAGCTGACCGAGGAGCATCTGAACCCGCTCTACCTCGATGCTGTTCACACAACCCAGCGTGCGGTTCCCGAACTCGGCGCCGCGACCTACTTTCACCTCTACCGCGACCGGTTCGCCTACGACCTCGAGGGCCTGGCCGCGCAGTGCCGAGCCTTGCTCGACTCGACCGAGCGGCTGTACGAGCATTCGATGGACCGGTTGCTCCGCGAACGCGTCGGCGTCGGCCTCGGCGAGGCCGAGCGCCACGACATCCGCCGGCTCTTCCGCGGGTCGAGCTGGGACGAGGCCTTCCCCGCCGACCGGATGCTGCCCGCGCTCCGCGGCACCCTCGCCAACTTCGGCATCGACCTCGATGCGCAGGCGAACGTACACCTCGACGTCGAGGAGCGGCCGACGAAGAGCCCGCGTGCCTTCTGCGCTCCGATCGAGATTCCCGGGAAGGTGATGCTTGTGATCCAGCCGCAGGGCGGGCCGGACGACTGGTACTCGCTCTTCCATGAGGCCGGCCACACGGAGCACTTCGCCTTCACCGACCCGAACCTGAAGATGGAGGAGAAGCGGCTCGGCGACAACGCGGTCACCGAGGGCTGGGCGATGCTCTTCGACCACCTGATCGACGACCGCGCCTGGCTCACGAGCATGCTCGACTTCCCGCGGCCGGAGGTCTTCGCCGCCGAAGGGGCCGTGCAGCTCCTCTTCTACGTCCGCCGCTACTGCTCCAAGCTCCTGTACGAGATCGAGTTCCACGCCGCGGCCGACCCGACGCAGATGCGCAGCCGTTACGTCGAGATCCTCGGCGACGCGATCAAGGTCGAGCCGAGCCCGACGGACTACCTCTCCGACATCGACTCGAGCTACTACGTGACGTCCTACCTGCGCGCCTGGGCGTTCTCGGCGCAGATGACGACCTTCATGCGCGAGGAGTTCGGGCGCGACTGGTTCAAGCGGCGGGAGGCGGGCTCGCTGCTCGTCGAGCTGTGGGCGCTCGGCCAGAAGCCGACGGCCGACGAGCTGCTGAAGGACGTCACCGGCGCCGCCGTCGAGATGGAAGCCGTCGCGGAGGCAGTCCGCGAAGCGATTCCGACACCGGCCTAGCCGGATGCTGCCGCTCCGCGACAACGTGCCGACCCGGCACTTCCCCGTCGTGACGGCGGCGCTGATCGTCGCCAACATCCTCGTCTGGGTGCTCTACCAGCTCCCCGACCTGCAGGGCTCGGTCGACGAGCTCGCCTACCACCCCTGCGAGGTCGAGAACTCGTGCGAGACCGTCGGCGAGGATTGGCCGCTGACCGCACTGACGTCGATGTTCATGCACGGGAGCTGGCTGCACCTGGGCGGGAACATGCTCTTCCTCTGGATCTTCGGCAACAACATCGAGGACGCGCTCGGCCGCGTGCGCTACCTGCTCTTCTATCTTGTCGGCGGGTTCGCCGCGACGGCGGCCCAGACGATCGTCACGCTCGGCTACGGCAGCGATCAGGAGGCGACGATCCCGAACGTCGGCGCGAGCGGCGCCGTTTCCGCCATCCTCGGCGCGTACCTGCTCCTGTTGCCGCGGGCGAAGGTGCTGACGCTGATCTTCTTCATCCTGCGCGAGGTGCCTGCGATCCTCTTCCTCGGGATCTGGTTCGCGTTCCAGCTCCTGGACGGAGGGGTGGCGCTCGCCTCCCCGCAGGAAGGTGGCGGCGTCGCGTTCTTCGCCCACATCGGCGGCTTCGTCTTCGGCTTCCTGCTCGTCAAGCTCGTGCAGCAGCGGCGCCCGCTCAGGCCGACGCACTAGATGACGTTCGAGGAGCACGTCCGCGCCGCACTCGACTCGTTACCACCCGAGATCGCTGCGGCGCTCGACAACGTCGCGATCGTGATCGAGGAGGCCAACCGCGACGAGCCAGACCTCTACGGCCTCTTCGACTGGCCCGAGTACATGCCGGCGAAGATCTCGATCTACCGCCGTCCGCTCGTCGAGGACTTCGACGACGCGTCAGAGCTCGAAGAGGAGATCCGCGTCACCGTCCTGCACGAGCTCGCGCACTACTTCGGCATGGACGAAGACCGGATCGCCGACCTCGGGTACGACTGAGGCGGCGATCCGGTTCGACGTCGGTTAGGGCTGCGGCCAGCTCGGTGCGGCGTAGCCGGGGATGAACCCGAGTCCGGCTGGGAAGGACGCGAGGCTGGGCCTCTCCCCGATTGCGACCCAACGGTCGAGCGCGCCGAGCGCCGTCAGCATCTGCTCGCCGCTGAAGGCGCAGTGGCCGTTACCGCTCGTGAACGTCTGCGCAAGCAGCCCGCTCTTCCCGGCCGCCGCGACGGTCGCCGCGTACGCCGACTCGTGAGAGGGCGGCACGAGCGCGTCGGTCCGCGTGTGTAGCGTCAGCACCGGCTTCTTGATCTTCCCGCTGTAGTCCGCCCAGTGCTCGAGATAGTTCCTCGACGACGACGGCGCGGACACGTTGCGCCCCGCGTTCATCTGCGCGAGGAGCGCGTCCGCGTTCACACCGAGGGCCGCGAGATAGCCCTTGTCCGCGGCGGAGAGCGAGTAGGTGTGCGTCAGGTTCTGCACGACGGGGCCACCGGCCCGCCGCTCGAGCTCCGCCCGCGCCTCCGTGGCGAAGAACATGTTCGTGAACATCCAGTTCGGAGCCGGCGCCGGCGACGAGCTCGGTGCGGCTCCCGACACAAGGCGCATGAACTCGAACTTGCCCCAGTTGGCGAAGTTCGAGATCTCGAAGAACATCTTCGGCAGCACCTCGGTCTCGAAGTCGAGATCGTCCCGAACGTTCGCCGGGCTTCCCCACGACGCGGGCCAGCCGAACGCGGCGGCGTACGCGGCCGACGTCACACCGGCGCCGTCCCAGGCTCTCGGCGTGCCGGCCGCGACCGCGCAGGCCGCGAGATAGCCGTCGAAGTGGCCGGCGGTGTGCTCCGCGAGCTGAAGCGTCACGACCGAACCCATCGAGAAGCCCCAGAGGAGCGTCCTCGCCGGCTTGCCGACGGTATCGCGGAAATGGGAGACGAGCGCCTTCGTGTCGTCGATTCCTTCGCGAACTGCCCAGCCGTTCGTCTTGTAGGCCGAACCCGCGATCGCATATCCCATCCCGAGCAGCGCAGGCTCGAGCGCGGCGGCCGGTGCTGCGGGCGCGCTGCGATCGTCCACCTCGCCGGCGTGGTCGGCGAGGTCGCGGTAGCCGTGCGCGTGCACGACGAGCGTTCCGTTCCAGTTGTCCGGCA
>JALYRA010000256.1 GCA_030855545.1 Actinomycetota bacterium
CTCGACCGAGTCCTCGCCGGGCCACACCATCGCGGGCTCGAGGGTCACGGCCGGCTCGTCGCCGTCCATGGTCTCTTCGAGGCGAGCCTGCTCCTCGGTCTTGAACAAGGGGTGGTTGTCGAACGGATCGTCGCCGTGATAGCCGTGGATCGGCATCGCGGGCTCGAGCTCGGCGTTTTGGCGCTTCAGCTCGAGGTGATCCTGGATGACGCGGGCGAAGAGCGAAGGGGTCTCAACCGGCATAGGTCTCTCCGTGGACGGGGACAAGGACGGCGTTCAGGGTTGGATTCGTGCAGGCGCCGATTGTAGCGCAGCACCCGCGAATTCACCTGCTTGTGACCGGTTTGTCATAGACGCGTGACCGGCTCGGTGCCTGCGTAGACTTGATCCTTGCCCGACCGCTTGGCCCGGTAGAGCGCGTCGTCAGCCGCTTCCACAAGCTCCTTGACGGTGGTGGTCGCGGACGACGCCGCGACGCCGAAGCTGGCGGTCACATGGAGCGCCTCGCCGTCCGCCGAGAGGACTTCCCGCTCGGCCAGCGCGCACCGGAGCCGCTCGGCGACCTGGGCTGCCCCCTCGAGATCTGTTCCTGGAAGCACGATCGCGAACTCCTCGCCGCCCCAGCGCGCGGCGGTGTCGATCTCGCGCACCGTCTCGCGCATCGTGTCTGCGAGGTCGCGCAGGACGATGTCGCCGGTGGGATGGCCATACCGGTCGTTGACGGCTTTGAAATCGTCGACGTCGGCGAGGATGAGCCCGACCCGCCCGCCGAGGCGTTCGGCGCGAGCGAGCTCCTTGGCGAGCGTCTCGTCAGCGTGGCGGCGATTCGACAGGCTGGTGAGTCCGTCGACGAGGGCTTGCCGCTCGACGACGCCGTGCAAGCGGGCATTCTCGAGCGCAACGACCGCCTGGCCGGCGAGCGATGCAGCGGTCATCCGCTCTTCGACGTCGAAGTCCTCGCCGTGAAGTACGAGCCGGCCGTAGCTGCGCCGCCCGGTGGTCAGCTCGAAGTCGAGCCGCTCGCCGCCAAGGTCGACGTCGCCGGTCTCGACGACGGAACCGTCCTCGGCAATGACGCTGCCGCCGTCGGCCTGCGTCGCCTCGACCGCGGACTCGACGATGACACGGCGAAGCTGCTCCGGATCAAGCGCGGCCGCGAGAGCATCGCCGAACCGCGCGTTCGCCTCGCGCAGACGCCGCCGCTCCTCCTCCAGGTCCGCCATGCGCGCCTCGAGTTGCTCCGCCATCTCGTTGAACGCCCGCCCGAGTGCCGCGAACTCGTCACGGCCCTTGACCGGGACGCGCTCGCGCAGTCGACCCGCAGCGATCGAGTTTGCGGCGTCTACGAGCCGACTGAGTGAGCCGACGATCGGGCGCGCGGCGATGTAGGCGAGCAGCGCGATCAGCAGCATCGTCCCGGCCAACCCGAACACGAGTCTCCTGATCACGGATTGCTGCTCCGACGCGATCGCCGAGCTCGAGGTCACGGCGGCCAGCACGGTCTCGTTCTCCGGCACGAGCAGCGTCCCGATCGCGCGGTAGCTCTCGCCGCCGATCTCGGTGGTGGCGATTCGGCCCGGCGCGAGCTTCACAGCTCCCGCAACGGAGGGGCTCGAGGCGGCGCCGATCCCCTCGTTGCGCCGCACGACAACGAGCTCGTCCGGCGTGGTGAGACCCGAGCGCGCGTGCAGCCGCTCGACGAGGTCTGTCGTCAGCGGGACGGAGGCGATGATCGTGGCGGAGCGATCGCCGGGACCGACAAGCGAGATCGTTGACTCCGCGGCGAGCGGCGTGACGAGCCCGGCCTCGAAGCCGTCCGGTGTCTCGACTCGGAGCTGCGGCGAGGTGGGAAGCAACTGTTCGAGCGCCTGGCGATCCCGCCGCGCGAGCGCCGCCTGGAAGTCGGGGTCACGTCCCAGGCGCTCGGCGGCTTCCTCGGCGCTCCGACGCTCGTCCGTGAGCGCCGCGACCGCAGCGCTGAGGCCCGCTTCGAGACGCGCGTCGACGCCCGACGTGACGCTGCGCTCTGCGATGGCCGTGAAGCCCCAGAACGCCGCGGCGAGCGGCACGATCGACAACGCCATAAACGCGCCGACCAGCTTGACTTTGAAGCTCCCCAGCATCTTTGCCCCTTCAGTTCCCCGCATTGCTGCCGATAAGTCCCCTGGAACTGTATTTCGGCAGGTATGGGGGAATGCATGAGACTGATCTTTGCGCGCTCGCTCACGGTAGCGCTCGCGATCGGAGTGGGAACGGGGGCCATGGCGCTCCCGAAGCTGATGGTGGAGAGCCCGGAGAGCGCCGCGCCGCTCCACGGCGTGCTCGCGCCTGCGCCTGTCGGCTCGATCATTCGCGTCGCCTCGCCGCCGACCGCGGCTCCTGTGCCACCCCTTCAACCTGCGGTTCGCAGCCAGCCGAAGCGGCCGCTGCCCCGCGCCACCGCACCCGCACCGGCTCGAGCCGCCGCTCGGACCCGCGCGATCCCGGCGGCGACGAAGATCGTCAAGGTTTCTCCTCCTGTGGCGGCCCCGGCGCAGGCAGCACCTGCCGTTCCCGTGCCGCCTCCGGTCCCGTCTCCGTCCCCGGTTCCCGCGCCGGTCCCGTCTCCGTCCCCGGTTCCCGCGCCGGTCCCGACCGCGGCTCCCGCTCCTGCGCCGGAGCCCAGTGCGGTCAGAATCGTGACCTCGGTCGCAACGCCCGAAACGGTGACGCCCGAACCCGCGGACGCGACGAAGACCAGGGAGCCCAAGAAGGCCAACCGCCCGAAGCACCGCAAGCAGGAGCAGGACGTCCCGCCCCCTGCGGCGCCCGTCGTGGCGGCGGCCGCGCCTGCTCAGAGCGAGCCGGCCGTGGAGGCCGTCGCGGCGCCCGAGCCGGAGCGAGAGCACGAAGACGCTCACGAGGACAGGCCGGGCAAGGGGAACGGACCCGGCAACGGCCACGCAAAAGGTCACGACAAGAAGAAGTGACCGCCACCCGGGTCGGGGTGTGCAACCATACGAACATGCCTCGCTTTCGTCCCACGAGCCCGCTCGGAATCGCCTTCGGCGCCTTTCATCTCTGGCGGCGCCTGCCGCCGGCTCAGCGCAAGAAGGTCGTTCAGGCTGCGCGCACGCACGGCCCGAAGGTCGCTGCGGCCGTGCTGGCAAAGCGCAAAGCCGGCAAGTAACGCGCTCTAGCTGGTCCCGAGCGCTTCCTTGACGATCCGGTCCTGCTCGAGCCGGTGCGCCGTCGGGTAGCCCTCGCTCGGACTCGCCCGCCAGGGACGGCCGACGTAATCGACGCCGACGCCCTCCGGCGCCGCTGCCTCGATCCGGTGGCGAATCGTCCGCCACGCGCCCATGTTCTGCGGCTCCTCCTGCGCCCACACGATCTTTTCCAGCTTCGGATAGGACGCAGTCAGTGCCGCGGCACGCTCGACCGGGAACGGATAGAGCTGCTCGAGCCGCGCGACCGCGACACTCCCCACCTGTTCCCGATTCTCGTGACCCTCGATGTCGTAGTAGAGCTTCCCCGAGGTGAGGACGAGCCGCGTTACCGACCCGTGATCGGCGGCTCGGTCGTCGAGAATGGGCTCGAAGCGCCCTTCCGACAGATCCGCGAGCGTCGAGCCAGCCTGCTTCAGCCGCAGCAGTCCCTTCGGCGTCATCACGACGAGCGGCCGCGCGGTCGCGTCGAGCGCCTGCCGGCGGATGAGGTGGAAGTACTGCGCCGCCGTCGTGCAGTTCGCGACGCGGATGTTCTCCTGCGCGGCCAGCTGCAGGAACCGCTCCAGCTTCGCGCTCGAGTGCTCGGGACCGTTGCCTTCGTAGCCGTGCGGGAGCAGCAACGTCAGTCGGGAGGTCTGCCCCCACTTGGACAGACCCGCGACGAGGAACTGGTCGATCACGATCTGCGCGCCGTTGACGAAGTCGCCGAACTGCGCCTCCCAGAGGACGATCGAGTCGGGCGCCGCGACGGCGTACCCGTATTCGAAGCCGAGGCAGGCGTACTCGGAAAGCGGCGAGTTGTAGATCTCCATCGACGCCTTCGCGTCCGGCAGATGCTGGATCGGCGCGTGGGTCTCACCCGTGCGCTGGTCGTGCAGGACCGCGTGCCGGTGCGAGAAGGTTCCGCGCTCGGTGTCCTGGCCGGAGATCCGGATCGGGATGCCCTCGGTGAGGAGGCTGCCGAACGCGAGCGCCTCGGCCTGGCCCCAGTCGATCCCGCCTTCCTGGAGCGCCTCGCGGCGGCGCTCGAGCTGCTTCAGCAGCTTCGGATTGGCCTCGAAGCCTTCCGGCAGCTCGAGCAGCTGCTCGTTCAGCGCCCGCAGCCGGTCGGCCGGCACCGCAGTCTCCACGACCACGCCCGTCTCGGCCGGGATCTTGCCCTCCTTCGGCCGTTTCGGCGCCGCGATCGACGCCTTCAGCTGCTCGTGGGCAGCCCGGAGCTCCTCCTGCACCTTCGTCACGAGCGCCTCGGCTTCCTCGGAGGTGACGATCCCCTCCTCGACGAGCCGCGCCGCGTACTGGTCGCGCACGGTCGGCTGTGCGGCGATCTGCTCCACCATCAGCGGCTGGGTGTAGGCGGCTTCGTCCTGTTCGTTGTGGCCGAAGCGCCGGTAGCCCACCAGGTCGACGACGATGTCGTGCCCGAACTCCTGGCGGAAGGCGAGCGCGAGCCGGATCGAGGAGATCGCAGCCTCGGGGTCGTTCGCGTTCACGTGCACGATCGGAATGTCGAAGCCCTTCGCGAGGTCGCTCGAGTAACGGGTGGAGCGGCCCTCGTTCGGATCGGTGGTGAAGCCGACCTGGTTGTTCGAGATCAGATGCAGCGTGCCACCGGTCGTGTATCCGTCGAGGTTCGAGAGGTTGAGCGTCTCGGCTACGACCCCCTGCCCGGCGAACGACGCGTCGCCGTGAATCAGGATCGGCAGCGCAACCGACGGGTCGTGGATCCCGGCGGCGACCGAGCGGTCTGTCTGCTCGGCGCGCGTCCAGCCCACGACGACCGGATCGACGGCCTCGAGGTGGCTCGGGTTCGGCGCGAGCGTGATCGAGACCTCCCCCGCCTTGGTCGCGCGCGTGCCGGTTGCGGCGAGGTGGTACTTGACGTCGCCGGTGCCGCCCTCGTCGTTGACGACGACCGCCTCGATCTGGCGCTCGCCTTCGAACTCGCGCAGGATCGACTCGTACGAGCGCCCGACGGTGTGCACGAGCACGTTGAGGCGGCCGCGGTGAGCCATGCCGATCACGATCTCGTGCGCGCCGGCTTCCGCGGCGAGGTCGATCGCCTCGTCGAGCATGGGCACCATCGTGTCGAGTCCCTCGAGCGAGAACTGCTTCTGGCCGAGGAAGGCGCGGCGGAGGTACTGCTCGAAGCCCTCGGCGCGGGAGACGCTCTCGAGCAGGCGGATCCGCTCCTCCTTGCCGAGCGGTACCCGGTAGCGGCCCGACTCGATCGCCTGGCGGAGCCAGACCCGCTCGGCGTGGTCCGAGATGTGCTCGATCTCGTACGAGATCGTCCCGCAATAGACCTCTCGCAGTGCCGGCAGCGCCTCGCGGAGCGTCTCGCCCGGCACATGCACGCGTAGGAGCCGTGCGGGGATCTGCGCCTGGAGCTCCGGGGTGAGCGGCGGGATCAGCCGCGACTCGTCGAGCGCGGGATCACCCAGCGGCTCGGAGCCGAGTGGGTCGATGCGGGCCGCGAGATGGCCGTGCATACGATGCGCTTTGACGAGTGCCATCGCGGCGGCGACACCGCCGAGCAGTGTCTCGTCCGATTCGGGAGCGGCGGCAGGCGCGGCCGGCGTCGGTTCCGCCACCGGCCCGGGATGTCCGTTGCCGCCGTTCAGGTCGAGCGTCTCGAGGAGCCGTATCAGGCCCGGGTGGCTCGAGACGAGCTCGCTCTCCCCGCTCTCGAAGAGCGCGCGCCATTCCGCGGGCACCGCCTCGGGGTCCTCGAGGTAGTCCTCGAGCAGCAGCCGGGCGTACCCCGCGTTCAGACCGTCGACGTCGTGGGTGCTCACCGCAGGTGTTGTAGCAACCGCAGCGCGCTAATACAGCGGATTCGAGGTCAAAACCGCGATCGTCATCCCAATAGTCCAGCAGATGACGCCCGCGGCGACGGCCCATCCGGCCAGCCGCTCGTTGCGCGCGGACATCCGCGCAGCGATCAGGGCGAGGAGGACGGCGAACGGGATGATCCGCGTCGGGCGGTAGACCAGGCCGAGGGCGCTCCCGAGCAGAGACAGCGTTGCGAGGAAGCCCGCCACGGTGTCCGCGGCCGACCACCGGTGCGCCGTCGAGTCGTACGAGGTCACGCTGTGACCCTACCGCCGGCTCGGGCGACGCGTCTCGGCCTGCCGCGAACGGGACGAGGCCCTCGAGGAGAGGAGGCGCGGCGGCGGCGCCAGTCGCAATCCGGCGGGCTCGAAAGGACGGGAGCGAGCCTCGCGGCGCCCTCGAGCGGCTCCGGCTCGGCGCGGATCGCCCACCAGACCACCGCGCAGAGATAGACGACCGGGATCTTGAGGACGACGAGCATGAACACGAGCTCCCAGAGCACGCAGCAAGTCTACGCGACCGAGATTTCCGAGGGCCGGGGTTAGCCGAGCGCGGTGCCGGGCACATTGGTCGGGATGACGCGCGAGACACTCGCACCGCTGCTGGACGCCGGCGAAGAGGCAGGCTGCCTCAACCTGTCCCAGTTCAGCGCCGCGGTGCAGGATCTCGAGCTCGAGGACGAAGAGCTCGAGTCACTCTACGAGGAGATCGAGGCGCGCGGGATCGCCCTTTCCGACGACTGCGGGCGCCAGTCCGTGGCCGACGCGACCTACGTCAACGCCGAGGTCGCGACTGCGACGACCGACTCGATGCAACTCTTCCTCAACGAAGCCGGCCGCTACCCGCTGCTGACCGCCGTGGAGGAGATCGAGCTCGCGAAGCGGATCGAGACCGGCGACGTGGACGCGAAGAACCGGATGATCAACTCGAACCTCCGGCTCGTCGTCTCGATCGCGAAGAAGTACCAGGGCCACGGGCTCTCGCTCCTCGACCTGATCCAGGAGGGCGTGATCGGGCTGATTCGCGCCGTCGAGAAGTTCGACTGGCGCCGCGGCTTCAAGTTCTCGACCTACGCGACGTGGTGGATCCGCCAGGCCGTGCAGCGAGGCGTCGCGAACAAGTCGCGCACGATCCGGATTCCCGTCCACATCGCCGACCGCGAGCAGAAGATCGGCCGCGCGGAGCGCGATCTGCTGGCGAAGCTCGGCCGGCCGCCGACGGACGAGGAGATCTCCGAAGCCTCGAAGGTCTCGCTCAAGCATCTGAAAGAGGTTCGTCAGGCTGCTCGAGCCGTCACGAGCCTGGACAAGCCGCTCGGAGCCGACAACGACGCGTCGATCGGCGATCTCGTGGGCGTGGCTGCCGGCGGCGTCGAGGAGGAGGTGGAGGTCAGCCTGACCGAGACCACTCTCCACGAGGCGCTCGAGAACCTGCCCGAGCGGGAGCGGAACGTGCTCAGCCTGCGCTACGGCCTCGGCAAGGAGGAGCCGCAGTCGCTCGAGGAGATCGGCCGGCGGCTCGGTGTCACGCGGGAGCGCGTGCGCCAGATCGAGGCCACAGCGCTCGAGCGCTTGGCCGTTTCACGCGAGATTCAGGGCCTTCGCACCGCCGCGTGACGACGCCGTACCCTTCTTTACAGACCTAACACCCTCCTCACAGGAGGCCGCTAGGGTGGCCTCGCTTCCCACTTGCAAAGGAGATCGCCCGTGAAACGAGTCTTGCAGTTCTTCGTCGTCGCGGCCCTAGGGGCCCTGTTGACGCCCGTCCTCGCCAGCGCTTCGCCGCGCATGCACGTCGGCTTCCACGACGACCCGAATTTTCGCTACGAGGAGCGCCGTGCCCTGATGCTCGACCAGGCGGTCGACGCGAACACGACGATCGTGCGCACGCTTGTCACCTGGGCGAACATCGCGCCGACGCGCCCTGCGAACGCGTCGAACTCGTTCGACAAGGCTTATCGGTTCAACGATCTCGACGAGCTCGTGCGCAACACGCAGGAGCGCGATATGGAGGTCTTGATCACGATCTGGGGCACGCCCAAGTGGGCGAACGGCGGCAAGACACCCAACTTCTTGCCGACCAAGATGAGCGACATGACCGCGTTCTCGCGTGCAGTCGCGTCGCGCTACTCGGGCCGGTTCGCCGGCTTCCCGTTCGTCCGCTTCTACTCGATCTGGAACGAGTCGAATCTCCAGCTCTTCCTGACCCCGCAGTTCGACGCAAAGGGGAAGTCGGTCGGGCCGCGGAACTACGCGCGACTCGCTGCTGCTGCGTACTCGGGCATCAAGGCCGGGAACGCGGGAGCGAAGGTCGCTGTCGGCAGCACGTCGTCGAACGGCCGCGACAAGGTGCTGAAGGGCAAGTCGGACACGCATTCGCCCGCCCGCTTCGCACGCCTCGTCGCCGCGGCCAACCCGCGCCTCAAGTTCGACGCGTGGGCGCAGCACCCGTATCCGGTGCCGGTCAGCCAGAAGCCGACCCAGAAGGTGCGCTATCCGAATGTGACGCTCACCTCGTTCCCGCGTTTCGCGAAGGACCTCGACACGTGGTTCAAGCGCAAGAACGTCCGCATCTGGATCACCGAGTACGGTCATGAGGTGAAGCAGGACGGCGAGCCGAATGGCATCTCGCGGGCTGCCCAGGCGTCGTACGCGGCCCAGGCGCTTGCCCTTGCGAAGAACGATCCGCGGACGGACATGTTCATCTGGTTCGTCTTCCGTGACCATGCGACGAGCGACTGGCAGAGCGGTCTCCGCACCATCTCGGGCTTTGCCAAGCCGTCGCTGGCGAAGTTCCGGCTCGCGGCTCGCTCAGCTGACGCACGGAACGCAGTTGTGACCGTCCGTGGTGGAATCGCGAACCCGACCGTCCCCGTGGCGCTGCGCGCCTACGCGGCCGGCACGAAACCGGGCGAGCGTGTCGGATTCACCGTCAGGGTCTTCGACGGGAAGAAGCTCATCGCGGTCTCACAGCCGACGGCGCCGTTCGGGCGGGACGCGTCCGCTCGCGTCCGTCTCGGCTTCAAGCCGGTGAAGAAGAAGACGTACACGGTTCAGCTCGAAGCGAACGTCTTCAGCGGTGGTGGCGTAATGCTGAAGCGCACGCTGACACTGATCGCCGCGTAACCCTTGCGACTCGTTGGTGGGTGCGGGCTCGTGCCCGCGCCCACTAGCGAACGTCGCGAACGTCGGTGTCGATGTCTGCTCCCATGGAATTGAAGATGCCGTGGCCCGCATTTCCCTCACTCCCTCGTTGGAGTGATCTTCCTCAAGTGCGTACGATCGGGCGATGACGGCAACCGTCCGCGTCGGCACCTGCTCCTGGGCCGACGAGACCCTGACGAAGGTCTGGTACCCGAAGGGCGTGCGATCGGGCGAGGCGCGGATCCGCCACTACGCGGAGCGATTCGACACGGTCGAGGCGAACTCCACCTACTACCGGCTGCCGGACGCCGAGCTGGTGGGCAACTGGGCAGAACGGACTCCTGACGGGTTCACGATGCACGTGAAAGCGTTCGGCCTGATGACACGCCACCCGGTCAAGCTCGAATCGCTGCCGGAGGACTTGCGGAACGGGATGCCCGTCGACGACCGCGGCCGCCTCGACCGGCCGCCGCGCGAGCTTCGCGCCGAGGTCTTCCGCCG
>JALYRA010000268.1 GCA_030855545.1 Actinomycetota bacterium
CGCTCGATGGCGACGTCGGGCTCGCCGAAGACCATGAACAGGTTGCCCGCGCCGGTCTTCTTGAGCAGCTCGTCGCCCATGGCGAGGTCGGGGTTCATGCGCACGAGCAGCACCGGCAGCCGGCCGATGTGCTTCTCCTCGGCGGCGACCGCCCAGCCGCTCTGCCCGTCGGGCTGAAACTCCTTGGCGACCTCGCCGGCGTGCGCGTCGAAGGCCATCGCGCAGACGAGCAGCAGATCGAAGCCGACGCCGCGCAGCGCCTCCTTGGCCGCCTCCTTGATGAGGACGCCGCCAACCGTGTTGTGCTCCGGCCCGATCAGGACCGCCACGCGACGGGTCTCGCCCGCAGCATCGGTGAACTCGCCCTGGAGATCGAGCGCGTCGCCGGCGAAGGGCTCGAGCGAGTCGAAGTCGAGGTGCTCCTGCTTGACGGTGTTCTGCACGCCCGCCTTGCGCAGGTTCTCGAGCACGGTGGTCGCGAAGGGCGCGCCCGACTCTTGGGTCTCCTCGCTGACCGGCTGCTCCTCGAAGGCGAGCATGCGGTGGGGGGAGAGCGATTCGACGGTGAAGGGACCGGCGACGCGGACGGCCTTCTTGTTCTCGTAGGGCTGGTCGAGGAGGAGCTCCCGGTCGGCGTGGCGGGCGATCGCGGCATCGATCTCCTCGCGTGACATGCCCTCGCCGATGTCGGGATTCTGGGCGATCGACTTGAGCGTGACGTGGGGGACGCGGCGGTAGACGAAGCCCTTGCGGACGTCGCGGCGGGTGTCGGTCGCCGGCTGCGGCTGGCCGGTGAGCTTGGCCTCCTGGCGCCGTCCCTCGGGCGAGTCGGCGAGCAGGTAGGCGGGAAGCCGCGCGGACATGACGCGCGTGCGGGCGAGCGCGAGGGCGACGCGCGACGTGTCGATGCCGATCCAGCGGCGGCCCCACTTCTCGGCGACGACGGGCGTGGTGCCGCTGCCGGCGGTGGGGTCGAGGACGAGGTCGCCGGGGTCGGTGGTCATGAGCAGGCAGCGCTCGATGACCTTGGTGTTGGTCTGGACGACATAGACCTTGGGGTCCGAGTAACCGGAGATCACGGTGTCGTCCCAGACGTTCGTGTAAGGAGCAACGGGGAAATCGTCGGCGTAGCGGCGATAGCGGAGCCGCCGGCCGATCGGGTGGAGGCGGCCCGCCGCCACGAGCTGCTGCATACCTCGGCGGTTGGTCTTCCAGTGCGTGTTCGGCGGCAGCGAGTAAGGCGTCCCTTCGTACTCGAAGGGCTCGCTGCCGATCGCCGATGCTCCGGTCGATGTCATGTCGCCGGGCATAAAACGGCGCGCGCCCACAGGTAGCAAGTCCGGGTTCGCGACCTGCTCGCGTGTGGCCCGCCGGATGCTTCCGTCAGCAAGCTCGATCGTCGTGTACTGCTCGCTCAGCGTGTGCTCGGGGCGCGGCTTCCACAGATTTCGGTACTTGAGGCGGCTTCGGTCGCGTGCGTACCAGAGCAGGCGATCGAACACGGAGTCCAGCGAGCCCGCCGCCCGTCCGCTCGTCGTCAAGAAATCGATCTCCGCGACGAAATTCTCGCTGCCGAAGACCTCATCGAAAAGGCTGCGGACGAGATGGGTGTTCTCGTCCCCGATCTGCACGAACACGCTCCCCGTGTCCGTCAGCAGCTCCCGCGCCACCGCCAGACGATCGCGCAGATAGGTCAAGTACGAGTGAATCCCGAGCTCCCACGTGTCCCGGAACGCCTTGACCTGCTCCGGCTGCCGGGTCGCGTCCTCGACCTTGCCGTCCTTCACATCCCGCTTGCGCGTCGAGACCTGCCAGTTCGAGCCAAACTTGATCCCGTACGGCGGGTCGATGTAGATCGTCTGGACTTTGCCCCGCAACCGCTCCTTCTCGGCCAGCGAGCTCATAACGAGCAGCGAGTCGCCGAGGATCAGGCGGTTGGCCCAGTTCTGCTCGTGCTCGTAGAAGTCGACGAGCTCCTCGAACTCGATGCCGTCGAAGTCGTCGAACAACGTCATCTCGGGTTCGGGCTCGCCGGCCGCGGCGGTCTCGCACAGGTTCTCGACGATCACGCGCGGGTGGACCTTTTCCTGGATGTAGATCGGCACGCTCGCCACGGCGAGCGGCTCGCGGTCCTGCTCGTCCTTGCCCTTCCAGACGAGCTGGGGGTCGAGCGAGGGATCGCGCGGGTAGAGGACCTGACCCGGCGCGCGCTCATCCTCGGCGACGAAGTCGTGGAGCTCCTCGGTGGGGATGTTCGCCCGCTTCTCGTCGTGGCGAAGGGCGTCGACGGGGACCGGTCCTGCGGGCGCGCGCGTGCGCGGCGGCGGGCTCACGCGATCACCGCCGCCGGCGCGCCG
>JALYRA010000284.1 GCA_030855545.1 Actinomycetota bacterium
ATTCCGCGCGAGTCGTCGAGCACCCGCGCCCACGGCCTCGCGAGCTCGAGCTCGAGATCGGCGGCGACGGCGCGCCAGAACCGCTCGGGCTCTTCGACCGAGACCCGGTGCAACGCCGGGTAGTCGCTGCAGCCGAGGGTACGGGCGAGCCGCGTGACGTTCGCGGCCTCGAGCTGGGCGGAAGTCGGGGTCCACGCCCACTTGACCTTCGCGTTAGCGCCCACTAACTTAGTACGCACTAACGTCTTTGGAGGGAATGCTCATGGCTCTCGCGATCTTCTCAGAGGAACGGCGGAAGTGGTGGACGCTCGCTGCTGTCTCGTTCGGCCTCTTCATGATCATGCTCGACAACACCGTCGTGAACGTCGCGCTGCCGTCGATTCAGCGCGAGCTCGACGCCGATCTCTCCCAGCTCCAGTGGATCGTCACCGGTTACGCGCTCAGCTTCGCGGCCCTGATGCTGATCGGCGGCAAGCTCGCGGACGCCTACGGCCGGCGGCTGCTGTTCGTCGTCGGCATCGTCGTCTTCACGGGTGCGTCGCTCTGGTGCGGCTTCGCCGAAAGCGGCGAGATGCTGATCGCGGCGCGCGTCGTGCAGGGCGTCGGCGCGGCGCTGATGAACCCGGCCACACTGTCGATCATCGCGGCGACGTTCGCGCCGAAAGAACGCGGGATGGCGATCGGCATCTGGGCGGGCGTGTCGGCGCTCGCGCTCGCAATCGGTCCGCTCGTCGGAGGGCTCCTGACCCAGCACCTGAGCTGGAACTGGATCTTCTTCGTCAACGTCCCGGTCGGCGTGATCGCGATCGCCGCGGCCTATCTGCTGATCGATGAGTCCAAGGACGACACGCACGTCAGCCTCGACCTGCCCGGGCTCGCCACGTCCGCGCTCGGGCTCTTCGCGCTCACCTACGGTCTGATCGAGGCGAACGGTTACGGCTGGACGTCCGGCCGCATCCTCGGCTCGTTCGCCGTTGCGATTGCCTCACTGACGGCGTTCGTCGTGATCGAGCGCCGCCGTCGCGCACCCATGCTCGACCTGAGTCTGTTCAGGAGCGGCACGTACGCGGGTGCCAATATCGCGATGCTCCTCGTCGCGCTCTCGATGTTCGGCGTCTTCTTCTTCGTTTCCCTCTACATGCAGAACGTGCTCGGCTACTCGGCCGTCCAGGCGGGGGCCGCTTTCCTGCCGATGACGGTGGTGATCATCCTGGTCGCCCCTGTTGCCGGGAAGCTGTCCGACCGCTGGGGCTCCCGCGGCCTGATGTCGACCGGGATGGTGCTGATCGCCCTCCAGCTGCTCTACCTCTCGCAGCTCGGGAGCGATGCCGGATTCTGGAACCTGCTGCCAGGCTTCCTCGTCGGCGGCTTTGGAATGGCGATCACGATGACGCCGACCGTCGCGGCCGCCACGCGCGCCGTGCCGGTCGAAAAGTCCGGCGTCGGCTCTGCGGTGCTGAACGCCATGCGCCAGGTCGGCGGTTCACTCGGGATCGCTCTGATGGGCGCGATCGTGGCGCAGGAGGCGGGCGGGCGCGTCGGCGTCGAGGCGTTCATGGACGGCTTCGAGAGTGCGTTGCTCGTCGCCGCGGTGATCGCGTTCGTCGGAGCGACCGTTTCGTTCGCGCTCGTGCGGCAGGAGGCCGGTCAGGAGTCGGCGCCCGTGGAGCTGGCAGCTTGAGCTCGAAGACTCGCCTGCCGGCGGCCGAGCGTCGGCAGGCGATCGTCGATGCGGCGCTGCGCGTCTTCGTCGGCGGGAGCTACAGCGGTGCGACGACCTCCGAGATCGCCAGGGAGGCGGGCGTGTCGGAACCGATCCTGTACAGGCACTTCGCCTCCAAGCGGGAGCTCTACTTCGCCTGCCTCGAGGCTGCGTGGGGCTCGCTCCGCTCCGCGCTCGACGGAAAGATCGCGGAGCTCGGAGACCGGGAGGCCGTGGCTGCGATCGGGCTCGCCTCACGGGAGTTCCACGCCTCCGGGCAGATCAAGCCCGTGACGCTGTGGATCCAGGCGCTGACGGAGGCCGGCGAGGACGTGGAGATCCAGGGGTTCCTCCGCGGCCAGATGCACGAGGTGCACGACTTCATCGCCGCAGCCGTCCGCCGCGCCCAGGCTGCGGGCGGCGTGCCGCAGGATCGCGATCCAGATGCCGAGGCCTGGGTGTTCGTCGGCGCTGCGCTGCTGCTCTCGTTCGCCGACCGTCTGGGCGGCGACCTGATCGCCCCGGACGACCTCGCGCGAATCGCCGCCGAACGCCGCCGCTGGCTGACCGGCGAAGGTTGAACGCCTTCGAGCATTGAACTCGGGAGCGAAGCGATCCTTCAGGGGTCTTGGCGATTCTGGGTGAGCCTCAGAAAAAATGAACGCCCCCGGCTGCGGCTCCGGGGGCGTTCGGTGGAACAAGCTGCCACGAGGGCGACTCTCCGAGGGACGTGACTCTGCGGCTCAGGCACGGCCCTGCGGTTGCGGCGGTCGCCTTTCGGGTGGCGCGCCCCTGCACTCAGCCTGGCGTCCGGCCGGTGCAAGTTGACCGCACTGTAGGAGCCACGTCCCAAAAAGTCAAGTACCTCAGTCAAGTGATTCTGTGGTAGGTTCGCTTCACCCATGCTTCGGAGGCGCTCGAGCCACCAAAAATCCCCGCAAAGGGGTATGCGAGCCACTCCACTTCCCGCTTGACTCAGTCAACCGAAGGAATCGCCGCCATGACCGAGACCACAGCCGTCACTTCACGCCACGCAGCCGCCGCCCCCGGCGCCCGCCTGGGCGACCGCCTCAAGCTCCTTCGCGTCGCTGCTGGGCTGACGCAGACCGAGCTCGCCGGCGACCGGTTCTCGAAGGAGTACGTCAGCCAGATCGAGCGCGGTAAGACTCGTCCCACTCCGGATACGATCGGGTGGCTGGCGCAGCGCCTTGGCGTCGATCCCGCCTTCCTCTCGAGCGGCGTCTCGACCGATGAGCGAGGCCGGGTCGAGGCCCTGCTCGCGCGCGCCGAGGCGATGTCGAAGAGCTACCGCTACAAGGAGGCCGTTGCGGCCTACGAAGATGTGCGCCAGGCCGTCGCGGCGACCAACTCGTCCGAGCTCGAGGTGCGCACGCGCTCGGGTGAGGCCTGGGCGCGGATGCAGGAGGGTGACGTTCGCACCGCCGTCGACCTGCTCGCCAGCGCTCGTGCGCTCGCCGAGGGCTCGATGTTCTCCGACGTCGACCGGGCCGAGATCGTCTTCCGGCTCGGTGTGTGCCGCTACATGCTCGCGAGCATCGGCACCGCTGTCGCGCTGCTCGACGAGGCGTTGGCGCTCGCCGAGGGATCCGAGCTTCCGTGCGACGCGATCAGGGCGGACATCTATCAGTGGCGCTCTCGCTGCCACCGCCGCCAGCGCGACTTCGAGGCCGCGCGCGAGGACGTCGAGCACGCGCTCGAGCTCGCGCAGGGCGTCGACGACCGGCGCAAGATGGCCGAAGCGCACTTCCAGGCCTCGCTTGTCGCCGAGCGCACCGGGCACTGGGTGCTCTCGCGCGCCTACGCCGAGAACGCGAAGAATCTCTTCCAGGAGCTCGACGACGAGCGTACGGTCGGCCGGCTGCTGAACAACCTCGGCGGCCTGAGCCTGCTGCTTGGCAAGCCGCACCAGGCAATCGACCAGCTCAAGCAGTCGTTTGCCGTCGCAGTCGAGGTCGATTCCAAGGGTGACGCCGCGCAGGCGATGGGCGGTCTCGCGACCGTGCATCTTCGGCTCGGCGACTGGGAGGAGGCCGAGAGCAACGCGCGCGAGGCGCTGCGCCTGCTCGACGGCCGCGAAGACTTCCTCGACGAGGTTGGACAGTCCCAAATCGTCCTTGGCCGGTCGCTGCTCGAGCGCGACCGCCTGGACGAGGCGGAGGAGGCGTTCCGCGCCGCGGACGCCACCTTCGAGCAGTTCTCTTCGATCAGTCACCGCGCCAACGCATGGGTCGCCCTCGGCGACCTGGCGGCGCGTCGCGGCGACGAAGCGGAGGCAGCGCGGTTGTACCGCAACGCCGCCGAGGCCCTTCAGGACATGCGGTTCTAAGAGATGAAAGGAGGAGGCAATATGAAGACTCGTCTGCTGTTCGTCGTTCTGTCGGCGTCGGTCCTCTTTGCCTCGTGGGGCGGGCGGCTGGCCGACCTCCTCACCTGGTCGGACGGCGCTTAGAGACACCCTGGCTAGACTCGCCGTGTGCGTTTCGCCGCGGTCGCCTGTCTAGCCGCCTGCTTCATCGCGGCAGGCTGCGGCGGCTCCTCCTCAGCGCAGGAGGAGTCGGATGCCCCCACTCTGAAGGCGCTCTGGCGTGCTCCCGGCGAGGATGTCGCGATCGTGCCCGGGAGCGCCGACTTCGCACCCGGCAAGGTGCGGCTGACGTTCCTCGTCGTGGACAAGCAGGGCCGGCTCGTGATCCGGCCGACCGCGAAGATCTGGCTTGCTCGCTCGCTCGAGGCGAAGCCGTTCGCCGAGACGACGGCGCGCTCGGAGAAGATCGGCGTCGCGGGTGTCGAGCCGGGCGAGGCGCCCGAGATCTTCGTCACCGAGCTCGACCTCGAGGAGCCCGGGACGTACTGGTTGCTCGCCGAGCCGGTCGGCGGCCGTAAGATCCAGGCGGTCGGAAACGTCGTTGTGAAGGACGAGGCCGAGGCACCGGACGTCGGAGATGAGGTGCCGGCGTCGGACTCGCCCACGCTCGCCGACGCCACGCTCGAGCAGTTGACGACGTCGAACGTGCCCGACGCGGAGCTCTATCAGGCGTCGATCGCTCAGGCGCTTGCCGCGAAGAAGGCGTTCGTCGTCGTCTTCGCGACCCCGAGGTATTGCACGAGCCGCACGTGCGGCCCGGTCGTCGAGGTGGTCAGCTCCGTCCGCGAGCGCAACCCGGCGCTCCGCTTCCTCCACGTCGAGATCTACGAGAACAACGACCCGACGCAGGGCGAGAATCGTTGGGTGAAGGAGTGGAAACTGCCTTCCGAGCCGTGGATCTTCGTCGTCGGCGCCGACGGGAAGGTGCGCGACCGGTTCGAAGGCACAGTCTCGGTGCGTGAGCTCGACGAGGCTGTGGCAAGGATTCCCTCCTAGAGCTCGAGGGGGACGCCGATGGCGTGTAGGCGGCGTCCCAGCGAGGCGAGCGCCCACTCCGCGACGGATTCGCGCGTGTAGCCGAACGAGGTGTAGTAGCGGTCGTCGCCTCCGGGAGGTTCGAGCGTCGCGACGGCGGCAGGGATCGCCTCCAGGACTGTCTCGGCGATGACGGCCGCCGCCGCCGGATCGGCGGCGACCGCGTCGCGCAGGAGGAGCACGCCGAAGCCGACGTGGCGCGACTCGTCGCGCGTCACGTTCACGAAGCCTTCGCGCAGCCCCGGGAAGTAGTCCCGCTCGCGAAGGTTCTCGAGGATGTGCCGCTGGCCCGCGAGCGCCACCGTCCCCTCGACGATCAGGTGGTAGACGGTGACGGCGCGTACGAGCGCCAGCGGATCGTCGGGCGTGTCGCGCAGCCGCCCCGTCGCGCCACCGAGAACGTCGAAGAAGAGCGTCTTGAAGCCGGGGGTGAGGTCGGGCTGGATCGCCTCGAGACTCGGGCCGAGCCCGCCGGCGCCGAGCTCGATCACCTCGGCGAAGAAGCGCTGAAGGAGAACCGCGTGGCGCGCCTCGTCGGCGATCTGCGTCGTCAGGAAGAGCCGCTGCTCGGGGTCGGGCGCGGCGTCGATGAACGGAGCGAGCGAGATCGTCACCGACTCCTCGCCCTGAAAGAACTGGGTCAGCGCCCAGCGGAAGTACGTGCGCTGCTCGGGGCTCTGCGCTTCCCAGTCCACGCGATCCTGCGTGAAGTCGATTCCGGTCGCGCGCCAGTTCTGCTCCTCCCAGCGCCGGTACAGGTCCATGTATCCGGCTGCGCCGTCGACTCCGGCGAGCAGGAGGTCCGTCTCGGCGGCCACGATCGGATCGTAGGCTTTCGACGGCTGCGTTTCCAGCGTTTTCAGCCTGGGCAAACGGTCGGCGATGGGCAGGAAGGGAAGTCGCGCACGCCGCGCGCTCGAGGTTGGCAATGTCGCGCGCCGCGGCAAGCTGCTGCGCGTGCTCGGCGAGGTTGGCGCGGTCGGGCAGCGGCCGGCGACTCGCGAAGGCGCGCAAGTCTTCCGCGAGGGCCTCGAGGAGCTCGGAACGACCTTCGTCAAGCTCGGACAAATGCTCTCGTCGCGCCCCGACCTGCTCCCGGACGTCTACATCCAGGAGCTCGACCATCTCGTCGACAACGTGGCGCCGTTCCCCTTCGAGGAGGCGCGGCAGATCATCGACCAGGACATCGGGCTCGAGGTCTTCTCGCGACTCGACGAGGAGCCGCTGGCTTGCGCCTCGATCGCGCAGATCCACAGCGCGCTACTGAGGACCGGTCGCGAGGTCGTCGTCAAGGTGCGCCGGCCGGGGATCGAAGCTGCCGTCGCGCTCGATCTCGAGCTGCTGCAATCGCTGACCTCGCTGGCGGAGAACCGCTCGCGAACCGCGCGGCTGCTCCAGCTCTCGGCGATCGCGGAGGAGCTCGAGTCGCACCTGGCCACGGAGTTGAACTTCGTCGAAGAGGCACACGGGTCCGAGCAGATCGCGAAGATCATCTCGGAGCACGAGCACCTACACGTGCCGGAGGTGATCCATCCCTTCTTCACCGACCGTGTACTCGTCCAGGAGCGGATCATCGGCGTCAAGGTGACCGAGGAGCACGGTCTCGATGCGGAGCGCGCAGGGATCCTGGCGCGTGAGCTCTTCCGCGCCTACGTGCAGCAGATCACGTTGCACGGCTTCTACCACGCCGATCCGCATCGCGGAAACATCCTGCTCACCGAGGACGGCAGGCTGGCGCTGCTCGACTTCGGTCTGATCGGCCGGATCGACGACGACACGCGGCGCGCGCTCGGGCTGCTCCTCCTCGCGCTCGCCCAGAACCGTGCGGACGACGTCGGCGATCTGATTCTCGGGCTCTCGCTGACGACCCTCGATTCCGACGAGGCCGGGTTCATCCACGAGCTGCGCCGCAAGCTGCCGCGCTACCACTGGCGCCCCTTGTCGGGGATCCGCACCGGTGAGGCGCTCGCCGATCTGCAGCGGATCGCGCTGACCCACGGGATCTCGCTGCCGACGAGCTTCGCGCTCGTAGGCAAGACGCTGTCGCAGGCCGACTCGGTCGCACGCGCACTCGATCCCCAGCTCGATCCGATCGACCTCCTCGAGGAGGACGGGCTGGAGGTGATGCTGCAGGAGACGGAGCGCCGGCTCGAGCCGTCCAACCTGCTCGCTCTCGCCTACACCCAGCTCGAGCCGTTGCTGAGGATGCCCCGCCGCGCCGGCCAACTGGTCTCGCGGCTCGAGACGGGAACGCTCAAGATCGGGATCGAGCCGACCGGCCTCGACGAGCTAGAGCACATCGCCCGCTCGACGGCGAACCGGCTCGGCGCCGCGCTGATCATCTCCGCGCTCCTCGTCGCGTCGGCTCTGATGGCCCGGGTCAGCGAGACGATCGCGATCGTCGGCTTCGTCCTCTCGGGAGCGCTCGGTCTCTACGAGCTGTGGCGCATTCTCCGCACTCCAGGTGACCTCTAGCCGAGTTCGGCCTAGGCGATCTTGTCGCTGGAGCCGACTCGCTCGATCACGACTTGCGGGACTCGCGCGCGCGGGCTTAGCCGCAGGCACATGCGCACGACCTCGGCGCAGTCCTCCGGCTGGATCATCTCGTCGCCCGGGAGGCCGGCGAACTCGGCCATCGGCGTGTCGACGAAACCCGGGCAGATCGCGATCGCGCGAACGCCGTCCTCGTCGAGGTCGGCGTTGAGCGAGTGCGTGACCGAGATCACGGCGGCTTTCGTCGCCGCGTAGACCGGAAG
>JALYRA010000286.1 GCA_030855545.1 Actinomycetota bacterium
AGGCGCTCGACGGCGCCCAGGCCAACACCGCCGCTCTCTACGACGTCGCCGGGACAAATCACGCGCTCGTCCGGATCGTCCGCGATCTGCGCGCAGTGCGTGAGGAGCTGTCGGCGTGAGCACGACGCTCGTCGTCTTCGCCTGGCTCGGGCTCGCGCTCGGGCTCATCGTCGCCCTGCTCGTCGTCTGGCTCTTCGATCGTGTCGTTCGGCCCACGCTCGAGATCGAGCGCTACTCCCGCGCCATCCTCGACGCCGGCCTCGGGATCACCCGCAACCTCGATGGGGTCGACGAGGCGGTGCGGACGCGCGACCTCGCCGTCAGCGTGCCAGGGCTCGCCGTCGCCTATCTCCAGAAGCTGGGGAAGGCTTGACCCTGCTCGCACTCAGCAACGGGGTCGAGCTGGCCTGGGGCCTCGGCATCGCCGTCGGACTCGTCGTCGCCGTGGTCGTCTGGACGCTGCTCGAGGTGCTGCGCCGCGCCGTGCGCGACGTGAACGACGGCGTGACTGCGATCTGGACGTCCGGCAAGCTCGTCGCACAGAACACCCAGACGACTCATCTCCTGCAGACGACCAAGGCTCGCGGCGGCGACCTCCTCGCCGAGCTGGGCGAGCATGCCCGCCTCGCCGAAAGGAGCGAACGATGAAGACCGCGTTGATCATCGCGACCCTGGTGGAGCTCGTCCTCCTGGTCATCGTCCTCGCCGTCTATCTGCTCCTGATCGCCACGACGCTGCGCAAGGTGTCGAAGACGCTCGGGCTCGTGACGTTTGGGGTGCGGGCGATCGAGAAGCAGACCGAGCCGATCGGGCCGGTCCTGGGCGAGATCAACGGCGCGCTCGAGCAGGTCGCCGGCGCGCTCGAGAGCGTCGCGGGGGTCAAGAGCGAGCCGCCCAAGACGGACGCTCCGATGGAGCCGATGGCCGGGCCGAAAGCCGAGACGTCCTAGCGCGATGTGCCTCGGGATTCCGGGCCAGATCGTCGAGGTCGTCGATGCCGAGCACCACATCGCGAAGGTCGAGGTCTCGGGTGTGCGACGAAACGTCAACGTGGCGCTGCTCGCCGAAGGCCCGGACGCGGTCGGGGTCGGCGACTGGGTCCTGATCCACGTCGGCTTCGCCATGTCGAAGATCGACGAGGAGGAGGCGCGGTCGACCCGGGAGTTCCTCGAGCGGCTCGGCGATCCGTACGAGGAGGAGCTCGCAGAGCTGCGGGCGAGCGCGATCGAATGACGCCAAACGCTGCGCGTTTGGCCAGGAAGATCGAGGAGCGCGAGCGGGTGCTCGCCTCCTTCCTCGACGAGAACGCGGACGCGCTCGGGCTCGCGTGCCATGCGATGGCGCGCTCGTTCGCCGCCGGAGGGACCCTAGTCGCCGGCGGGACCGGCGCGGCCGCCACCGACGCAGCTCACGTCGCCGTCGAGTTCATGCACCCGGTGATCGTGGGCAAGCGCTCGCTGCCCGCGCTCGTGTCCCCGGAGCTGGCGCGTCACGGCGACATCGCGCTCGGTCTCGTCCATGGTGGACGCGACCCGGAAGTGGAAGAACTGCTGGCGCGCCCGGGCCTGCTCACGATCGCCCTGACCGGCCCGGAGCGGATCGACGCCGACTTCTCGTTCTCCGTCGACAGCGACGATCGCGCGCTCGTCCAGGAGGTGCAGGAGACCGCCTATCACGTGCTCTGGGAGCTCGTGCACGTCTTCTTCGAGCACCCCGGCCTGCTCGCCGACGCCTGCATCACCTGCGGCGACGTCGCCGTCGAGGCTCGCGTGGTCGCGGTCTCCGAGCAGACGGCGACGATCGAGCTCGACGGCGCCCGCGAGCAGGTGGCGGTCGATCTCGTCGAGGGTGTGGCGGTCGGCGACACGCTGCTCTGCCACGCCGGCGTGGCGCTGGAGCGAGTCGGTTGACCGAGTTCCTCTATCCCTTCCTCGATCGCAGCGAGACCGACCTGCCGACGGTGCTCGCCGACGTGCGGGCCTCGACGCTGCAGAAAGGCGCCGACACGATTGCCCTGCGACGCGGAATCGACCTCCAGGCGGTGGCCGCTTGCGGCGAGGCGATCCGCGCCCGGCTCGAGCGCGGCGGCCGGCTGTTCGCTTTCGGCAACGGCGGCTCATCGACCGACGCCCAGGATCTCGCTCACGACTGTCGCTCACTCGGCTGGCCGGCGCTCGCGCTCGTGGACGACGTGGCGACGATCACGGCGGTAGGCAACGACGTCGGCTTCGAGAACGTCTTTGCGCGCCAGCTGATCCCGCTCGCCCGCAGCAACGACGTCGCGATCGCGATCTCGACGAGCGGCTCCTCCCGCAACATCGTCGCCGGCCTCGAGGAGGCACAGCGGCAGCTCCTGCTCACCTGCGCGATCGCGGGTGGCGACGGCGGCCGCCTGCGCGAGCTCGAGCTCGACCACCTGCTCGTCGTCGAGAGCGACTACGTCCCGCGCGTGCAGGAGGCGCACGCGACGATCTACCACCTGCTCCTCGACGTCGTGGGGGCACGGGAATGAAGTACGTCGACGAGTACCGGTCCCCGGAGGTGGCGAAGCAGCTCGCCGAGCAGATCGCGGCGCTCGTCGAGCCGGGCCGGCAGTACAAGTTGATGGAGGGCTGCGGCGGTCACACGCACACGATCTACAAGCACGGCGTCGATAACCTGCTGCCGCCCGAGGTGGAGCTGATCCACGGCCCCGGCTGTCCGGTGTGCGTGATCCCGATGGGACGCGTCGACGATGCGATCGCGCTTGCGGAACGGCCGAACGTGATCTTCACGACCTTCGGGGACATGATGCGGGTCCCGGGCGGCAACGGATCGCTGCTCGAGGCGAAGGCACGCGGGGCCGACGTGCGGATGGTCTACTCGCCGCTCGACGCGCTCCGGATTGCGCGCGAGCACCCGGAGCGCGAGGTTGTCTTCTTCGCGATCGGCTTCGAGACGACGACGCCGTCGACGGCCTTGACCCTGCTGCGCGCACGGGACGAGGGAATCCGCAACTTCTTCGTCTTCGCGAACCACGTCACGATCATCCCCGCGATCCGCGCGATCCTTGCCTCGCCCGACCTTCGGCTGGACGGTTTCATCGGCCCCGGGCATGTCTCGACCGTGATCGGGACGAGGCCGTACGCGTTCATCGCCCGCGACCACGGCAAGCCGCTCGTCGTGGCCGGCTTCGAGCCGCTCGACGTTCTCCAGGCGGCGTTGCTGGTGATGGTGCAGCTCGCCGAGGGGCGTTCCGAGGTCGAGAATCAGTACTCCCGCGTGGTTCGCGAAGGCGGGAACGCGCGGGCGCTCGAGGCGATCGCGGAGACGATGGAGCTGCGGACGACCTTCGAGTGGCGAGGGCTCGGCTTCATCTCCCAGAGCGCCCTCAAGCTGCGGGAGGAGTTCGCCGACTGGGACGCCGAGCTGCGCTACGACGTTCCCGGCGTGCGCGTCGCCGATCCGAAGGCCTGCCAGTGCGGCGAGGTGCTGAAGGGCGTGATCAAGCCGTGGGAGTGCAAGGTCTTCGGCACCGCGTGCACGCCGGAGAAGCCGATCGGAACCTGCATGGTCTCGAGCGAGGGAGCGTGCGCGGCCTACTACAACTACGGCCGTTTTTCGCGCCGGCTCGAAACGGTCTCGTGACCGGTCGCGAGCAGGAGGTGCTCGAGAAGATCGAGCAGCGCCGCCGCCGCAAGCCGAAGCTCACGGACGAGCTGATCACGCTCGCGCACGGCGCCGGCGGCAAGTCGAGCCACGTGCTCGTCGAGGCGCTCTTCCTGGAGGAGCTCGGCAACCCGCTGCTCGCGCCTCTCGCCGACGCGGCCGTCTTCTCCCAGAACGGCACCCGCCTCGCGCTGACGACCGACTCCTACGTCGTCAAGCCGCTCTTCTTCCCCGGCGGCGACATCGGCGAGCTGGCGGTGAACGGGACCGTCAACGACCTCGCGATGATGGGCGCCCGGCCGCTCTACCTGACCGCGGGCTTCATCGTCGAGGAGGGCTTTCCGACGGCCGACCTCCGCAGGATCGCCGCTTCGATGGGCGCCGCGGCGCGGGCGGCCGGGGTCGCGATCGTCGCGGGCGACACGAAGGTCGTCGAGCGCGACAAGGGCGACGGTGTCTACATCAACACTGCCGGCGTCGGGGTCGTCGAGCGCGAGCTGGAACTGTCGCCTTCGCTCGTCCAGCCCGGTGACGCGATCCTCGTCTCGGGGACGCTGGGCGACCACGGAATGGCGGTGATGGTGGCGCGCGGCAATCTCGAGCTCGAGGTCGACCTCGAGAGCGACACCGCCGCGCTCGGCGGGCTCGTCGACGGGCTGCTCGACGCCACCGACGGCGTGCGCTGCCTGCGCGACCTCACCCGCGGCGGGCTGGCGACGGTGCTGAACGAGATCGCCATGAGCGCGGACGTCGGCATCGTCATCGACGAGGCTCGTCTGCCGGTGCGCCCCGAGGTCAACGGCGCCTGCGAGATCCTCGGCATCGACCCGCTCTACGTCGCGAATGAGGGAAAGCTGATGGCGGTCGTGGCGCCCGAAGCCGCCACCACCGCGCTCGCCGCGCTCGCGGCGCACGAGCGCGGGGTCGACGCCCGGATCGTCGGCCACGTCAGAGAAGAACAGCCGGGCCTCGTCGTCCTCGAGACGGGCTTCGGTGGCAGGCGTGTCGTGGACATGCTCGTCGGCGACCCGCTACCGCGGATCTGCTGATCCGCCCGACCGACTGGTGAAGAGAGCCCGTGGAGAGCCTGCGCCCCCCACGGGCCGAAGCTCTCTAGGCGGGGCGATCCTCGCCGGCGTCCGAGCCGGGCTTGGACATCGGCATGCCGGCCGGATCGGCCGACGGCATTGCGTCGGGCTCGTGCGAGTGGTCGTGCCCCGCATGGTCGTGCCCGGCGTGGTCGTGTGCGTCGGCGGACGAGCCGCCGGAGAACATCGACTTGATCTTGTCCATCAGTGACATGAGACGGCTCCCTTTCGTGGGTGAGCCCGGATCCTAGGTAGGTGGGGCTCCCGCCGCAACGGGAGCCCCCCAGCCGCTCGCCCCTAGAGGCTGCGGGCGAGCAGGATCAGCAGGTCGGCTTCGGCATCCGTGAGCCGCTTGCCGCATCGGCCAATACGGGCCTCGACAGACGGCAATCCCCATCCCGAACGATGTATCGGCAACACCGGGCTGCCGCTACATCCGTTCGGGTGAGGTGGCTGCGAGGATTTCGGAAAATCGGCGGCCTACTGGGAGATCTTCTGGACGACCTCGCCGGTGAGCTCGTCGTGACCGGCCGCCGCGATGTCGGCCTGGGCGAGCATGCCGACGAGCTTGCCGTCCTCCTCGACGACCGGGAGGCGGCGAACTTGATGCTCGGCCATCAGGCGCGCAGCTTCCTGGAGATCCTGCTGCGGGTCGATCGTGACGACGTCCTTCGAGGCGATCTCACCGACGGTCGTGTCGGCGCTCTTTCCCTCGCCCAGGACGCGGATCGCGAGATCCCGGTCGGTGACGACGCCGACGAGGCGGTCGCCGTCGACGATCGGGAGCGAGCCGACGTCCTCGGACTTCATCTTGCGGGCGGCTTCCTCCACGCTCGTGCCGGCCTCCACCGAGGTCGGATTCGGCGTCATCGCCTCACGAATGGATTGATGCATAAGACATCCCCCTTTGATTGTGTTGGTGCAACGCGGGATACCCTCCGCGGGGATCGTGAAAACGGCCGCGTCCCTCATGCTCTCAAGCCTGCTCTGGACGGCCGGCGCGGCGGCAGCGGTACCGGTTACCGTCGAGCCCGTCCGCGCGGTCGTGGGAGGGTCGATCACCGTTTCAGGCCCGCCCGGCGACGTCGCGCTCGTGCCGCTCGACGCGCGGGCGGCACCGGTGTCGCTGGGCCGGCTTGGACAAGGTGGGACGCTCGAAGTCGAGATCCCGAATGTGCCTCGCGGCAGCTACCGCGTCGTCGTTACCGGCTCGCCCGAGGCGCCGGTGCTCGAGGTGGTCGCGCTGGGCCAGGAGACGTCGATCGCGCTCGTCGTCTTCGGCTTCCTGTTCATCCTGGGTCTGCTCATCGCCGGCGTCGTTGTTCATCGCCGCTGGCGCGACTCCATCACCTAGTTCAAGCTCTAGTCCGCGCCCGGAACGTCCTCCGCGTCGCCCTGCTCCTCTTCGGGATCCGGGATCGGCGAGCCGTCGATTTCCTCATTACGGTCGTCTTCGCGCGGGTGCTCAGTATCCTGATTGCTCATGAAGGTCATCCTCCCCGACTCGACGGAACTCGAACTTCCGGACGGCGCCACCGGCCTCGACGCGGCGCGGGCGATCGGGCCGAAGCTCGCCGAGCA
>JALYRA010000305.1 GCA_030855545.1 Actinomycetota bacterium
GATCAACGCTCGCGTAGTGGAGCGCGTGGCCGGCCTCGTGCAGGAACGCCTGGTAGTCGTGCAGACCGCCTTGAGCGCGGGTGATCAGATGGACGAGCCTCGGCGGGTCGGAGGCGATCACGCAGGCGCGGGGCGACTTCTGCGGCCGGTCGTCGAGGTCGAGGCGGATCCCGGGCATCGCGCTCAGGTCGAGGCCGAGCGCGTTCAGCGTCGCGACACAGACTTCGACAGCCCGCTCCTTCGTGTAAGTGTCCTCGAGCGGCGAGAGGCGGCGGAGGTAGCTCGTGTGGTTCGACGTCGGGGTCTCCTCGCGCTCGGAGCCGAGCAGCTTGTCGAACCAGCGCTGGCGCATCGCGTCGTATGCGGCTGCGGACGTCCGCGCGGCGGCGTCGAGGGTGCTGTCGAGCGCGTGCAGGGAGATGCCCTTCTCCTCTGCGTTGCGGGCGATCATGTCGGGCTCGCCCGAGAGCTCGGCTTCGAGTTCCTCGCCAGCCGAGAGCAGCTCGCGCCGGTCGTCGTTGAAGCGGGCGTTCTCGGCGTTCACGAGCGAGCCGAGTTCGTCGCGGTCGCCGTAGCCTGGGATGACCGCCAGTTTCGCCTGGGCGGAGCGAAGCGGCATCTCCTCGCCGCGCCAGTCGACGCGAGCGGCGAGAATCCGGTTCTCGAGCTCGTCCTCGCGGGCCGCGAGGTGGGCAGCCACGATGCCCGCTTCGCACGTCTTCCGAAGCCGGTAGAGGAGCTCGCGGTCGTCGCTCTCGGCCGACTCCTCGGCCTCGCGCAGCACGTCGCGCTGAGCCGGCGAGAAGAGATCGCGATAGCGCTCGACGATGGCCGCCTGCTCGGAGGTTTCCTTCTCCCCCACGCGCACGGCACGACCCTCTTCGGAGCGCTCGAAGAGATAGCGCGCGAGGCGCTCTTCGTACTCCGCAGGCGTGCGGACGGCCGTAACGCTCACTAGATGACCGGAGAGCCCGCGACGGCCTTCGCGAGCAGGCCCAGCTCGAATGGCTTGCCCAGCACGCCATCGACGCGGGCACTCAGCTCTGGGCCGACATGGCTCGAGCCGGAGAGTAAGACGACGCGGATCGGCAGCTCGAGCGCCTCGATCTCGTCGAGTAGGTCGAGCCCGTCCTCGTTTCCGATGTGACGGTCGAGGAGGATCACGTGCGGGGTCTGGCGCTCGATCTCGGCCCGTGCTTCGGCGAGCGACGACGCTTCGCGGACGAGATGCCCCTCGAGCTCGAGGTTGACCCGGCAGAGCAGGCGGAGCGCACGTTCGTCGTCGACGACGAGGACGTCCTTGCTCTCTGTGCTCCCCCCTTGAGCGCCCATCGACCGCGCATCGTACCGCCATTTGCGCGCCGCCCGTAACCGTAGCGATGAGCGTCTCGTTTACTTTTTACGAATGAGAAACCGAGGACGCATCCAGAGTGGGGTCGCACCGAAGCAGGATGGGGATCAGCGGGTTCCGACGCCGACCGCGAGTTATCGCCGCCGCGCCTGGCTCGAGTTCCAGCGGGCGCTCGATCCGTTGGCTCCGGTCAAGCCGCTGCCGCCGCCGCCCCGGCACTGAGCCGGGCCAGCGACTTCTGCTTGCCGAGTAACTCCAGGCTCTCGTAGAGTCCGGGCGAGACCTTCGAGCCGGTGGCCGCGACGCGGATCGGCTGGAAGGCCTGCCGCGGTTTCATTCCGAGCTGCTCGGTCACCTGCTTCAGGGTGATCTCGATCTGCCCCGCCTCCCATGGCTCGACGTCCTCGAGCGCGGCCGCTGCTGCGGTCAGCACGCCGCGATCGAGCAGTGTCGGGTCTGGCTCGACGTCCTGGAAGAAGAAACCGGCGAAGTCCGGATACTCACCGAGCTTCGCGATCTTGTCCTGCACGAGCGGCGCGGACTGACGCACCGTGGCCTCATCCCATTCGTACCCCCGCTCGCGCAGAAAGGCCAGCAGCGAGTCCGCGTAGTTGCCGGGTGGGAGCTCGCGCAGGTAGACGCCGTTCATCCAGTCGAGCTTCGCGTAGTCGAATGTGGCGGGGCTCGCGCCGACGCGCTCGAGCGTGAAGCGCTCGGTCAATTCGTCCTTCGACATGATCGTCGTCTCGCCATCGGGCGCCCAACCGAGGAGCGCCAGGAAGTTCAGCAGCGTCGCCGCGGTGTAGCCCGCCTCCCTGAACTCGCTCACGGAGACGGCGCCGTGGCGCTTCGACAGCTTCTTCCCGTCTTCGCCGAAGACGCTCGGGACGTGCGCGTAGACCGGGATCTCCGAGCCGAGAGCCTGCAAGATCTGGATCTGCTTCGGCGTGTTCGAGACGTGGTCGTCGCCGCGGATCACATGCGTGATCCCGTCCAGCCAGTCCTCGACCGGCGAGGCGAAGTTGTAGGTCGAGCGCCCATCCGAGCGCACGAGCACGAGATCTTCCAGCTGCTCGTTCGGGAACTCGATCCGGCCCTTGACCGCGTCGTCCCAGCCGGTCGTCCCCTCGTTCGGCATGCGAAAGCGGATCGCGCCCTCGTCCTCGTAGGCGTGCCCCTCCGCGACGAGGCGCTGCGCCTCTTGGAGGCAGCGCTCCATGCGGTCGAGCTGGAAGGTGACCGGGCCGTCCCAGTCGATCCCCAGCCAGTGCAGCGAGCTCTGGATCTGGTCGACCGACTCCGCCACCTCGCGGCTCGTGTCGGTGTTCTCGATCCGGAGCAGGCACTCGCCGCCCCGGCCGCGCGCGAAAAGCCAGTTGAAGAGGAACGTGCGGACGCCGCCGATGTGGAGGAAGCCAGTGGGGCTCGGGGCCATGCGAACTCGGACACTCATTGCGGGGCTAGGTTATCGGCGTGCTTCATGGCGCTCACTGCTCGGGAGGGATCAAGGGCGCGCTCGACCACGCGATCGAGATCGGCGCCGACGCAGTGCAGCTCTTCGCACAGAGCCCGCGCATGTGGCGGTTCCCGGCGCACGCGGAGGAGGACCTGGCCCGTTTTCGGGAGCGGCGCGCGGACGCGGGAATCGGTTCCGTCCTCGTTCACGCGCTCTATCTCTGCAACCTCGCGACCGCAGACGAGGTGATCTATGAGAAGAGCGTCAACACGATGAGCGCAACTGTCGACGCCGCCTGCGCGCTCGAGGCCGACGGCGTCGTCTTCCACGTCGGCTCTCATCTCGGCGCCGGGCTCGAGGCGGGAGTCGAGCGTTGCGTGCCGGCGCTCCGGGAGGTGCTCGAGCGCTGTTCCGAGCGGACGTGGCTCCTGCTCGAGAACTCGGCGGGCGCCGGCGGCACGATCGGCCGCTCGATCGACGAGCTCGGGATTCTCGTCGACGCGCTCGACCGGCACCCGCGCCTCGGAATCTGCCTCGATTCGTGTCACCTCTACGTCTCCGGCGTCGATGTCGGCGACCCGGACACGGTCGCCGCGATGCTCGCGGAGGTCGACGAGCGGATCGGACTCGATCGGCTGCGCGCGCTGCACGTGAACGACGCAGCGACGCCGCTCGGCTCGAACCGCGACCGTCACGCGAACGTGCTCGAGGGCGAGCTCGGAGAACAGCTCGGTGCGTTTCTCGCTCATCCGGCCGTCCAAGGCCTCCCGGCCGTGATGGAGACCCCGGGCCCGGAAGGCCACGGACCCGACCGCGCCGAAGTGCAGAAGCTCCGCGACCTCCACAACCGCTGGGTCACCTGATGCAGCCTTTGCTCGAGCGCCAGCAAGCACTCCAGGAGGAGGTGGCCGCCGTTCTTGACGACCTCGATTTGCTGCCGCTGCTGCAGTCGGTCGGCCGTCCCGTCCAGGTCGGGAGTGTGGCGCTCGGGCTGATGGTCGCACCGGACATCGACCTGACCATCCTTTGCCGCGAGCTCGACGCCGACGCGCTGTTCAACGCAATCAGGCCGCTCGCGGGCCATCCGCGGGTCCGCGAGCTCCGCTACCGCAACGCCACGGAGCACTGGAACACCGACGCCGACTATCCCGACGGCGTGTATTGGGGCCTGCCCTATCGCAGCGAAGCGGGCGTGGAGTGGAACCTCGATCTCTGGTTCATTCAGCAGGACAGCCGTCAGTTCGACCTCGATCACCTCGAGCTGCTGCCGCCGCGGCTGACACCCGAGACGCGCATCGCCATCCTCGAGATCAAGGAAGCCTGCCTGGGGCGGCCCTGGTACAGCAGCTACGGCATCTACACCGCCGTGCTCGATCACGGAGTCAGAACCCCGGCGCAGTTCCGCGAGCACGTCGAAGGCAGCCGCTAGCCCGAGCGCTCGGGGTTCACGAAGGATTGTGTTGATTCAACACAACTCTCTCTTTCGCCTTCGCGCGCTCGAGCGCGTCGAGGGCGATCGGCAGGTCGACCACCCTCGAGGAGCCGACCGCGAGAACGACATCGAGGGCTGCTGCCCTCATCGCCGTCCGCGCCGCGCGCCGGCGGCGCTCGATCCTGACGAGCTCGCGGACCGTGTGATACCCAGGCCGACGCAAGCCGAGCTCCCATGCGGCTTCTCCGACAGCGCGCCAGGTCTGGGCGAAGGGAACGTTGTCGCGATCGAGGGCGACAACGAGCGCGTGAACCCGAGGATCGTTCGGCGAGAACGAAAAACGCATGCAAGGAGCGTGCCGGCGCCGCCGAGCCGGTTCGTCACGAATTCGTCACGCAGGACGAAAAGAACGCTTGTGTTGAAACAACACAAGCGTCTTCTCCGCCGGCGAGGCGGTCAGCTGCCGGGTGTGATCCGCGCGATCACGCGGAAGCTCGGACGGCCACGCTGGACTTCGTGGAACTCCGGGTTGCGGCAGCCGAGCTCGTCTGCCCGGTTCTCGTAGCAGGTCGCCACCTCGACCTTGCACATCGGCAGCGGGGAGCCGGTCGCCCGGATCCCGCCGAAGCCCTCGCTCTGCGCCTCGGCCGCCCGCAGCAGGTCGAGATCGATCTCGGCGCCGTAGACCCGCTGCATGCAGCCGATGTACGTATGGCCCCACGCCTCGTACGCGTAGACGAACGGGCACGACCGCTCGAGGCACGCGCCCGGATAGACGACCTTCTCGCAGTGCACCTCGCAGCGGCGGCACTCCACCTCGTCCTGCGGGCGGAGCGGGAGCTCGACGGGTGCCGGTGCCTGTGCGGCCTCTTCCACACCTGGATTGTGCGTGCGGCCGGCCTCACCCGCAAGACTTGACAGACAACCGTTTTTCAGGCAGTGCGCGTGGATAGAGTCCGCTGCCATGGTTCGCCGCGCGCTCTTCACCTCGGTCGGCCTCGCGCCGCTCGTCGTCGTCCTCCACTACGCGCTCCATCTGGACGAGACCGTCGAGTTCGTCCTCTCGGCGGCGGCGCTGATCCCGCTCGCGTGGCTGATCGGCGAGGCGACCGAGCACGCCGCCGAGCACACCGGCCCGGGCATCGGCGGCTTCCTCAACGCGACGTTCGGGAATGCGCCGGAGCTGATCATCGCGTTGCTCGCCGTCAACCAGGGACTGACGGAGGTCGTGCGCGGCTCACTGACCGGATCGGTGATCGGCAACCTGCTGCTCGTCCTCGGCTTTTCGCTCCTCTTCGGCGGTCGCGGCGAGATCGACCGGCAGTCGAGCTTCCTCGCCCTCGGTCTCGTGGGCGCGACGACACTGATCCTGTTGATCCCCTCCGTGATCGGCTGGGGCGAGGGAGACCCGGATCGCGACTCGCTCGTGAGCCTCTCGATCCCGATCTCGATCGTCCTCCTCATCGCCTATCTCGGCCTGACCTTCTACTCACTCCGCCGGCATGCGGCGATGCACATCGCGAGCAACGAGGAGATCAAAGGCTGGTCGTTCCGCTTCGCGCTCCTCGTCCTCGCGATCGCGACCGTGATCACAGCCCTCGTCGCCGAGATCCTCGTCGGCACGCTCGAGGTGTTCTCCGAGGAAGCCGGCCTGAGCGAGTTCTTCGTGGCAGCGGTGATCGTCGCGATCGTCGGGAACGCGGCCGAGCACGGCGGGGCTGTCGTCGTCGCAGCGCGCGGCAAGATCAAGCTCGCCGCCGAGATCGCGCTCGCCTCGAGCGCGCAGGTCGCCGTCTTCCTGATTCCCGTGGTCGCGTTGCTGGCGCTCTTGATCGAGCCGCTCTCGCTCGCGCTGCGTGAAGTCGAGATCGCTGCGCTCGCCGTGTCGGTCGTCGTGACCGCGATCCTGCTGGCCGACGGTCGCTCGAGCCGGCTCAAGGGGGCGCTCCTGGTCTCGCTCTACGTGGGTGTCGCAATCGCGTTCTTTGTCGCCGGCGATCGGACATGACCTAAGACGTGACCGAGCTGCAGCGGACGTCCTTCGGCGGCATCCCCGTCTTCTACGCCGAGGCACCGCCGCCATTCGTGGCCTCCGTAATGTTCCGCACCGGCCGCGCCGACGAGCAGGCGACGACCTGTGGTGTGACCCATCTCGTCGAGCACCTGACGCTGCCGATCGCGGGCAGGCGCGCGCTCGACTTCAACGGCAGCGTCGACAACATCATTACGAGCTTCTGGGCGACCGGCGACGCCGACCTCGTGCTGCCGTTTCTCGCCGACACGGCCGCCCGGCTCGGCGCGCTCCCGCTCGAGCGCCTCGAGACCGAGCGAAGCGTGCTGCTCGCGGAGGAGGCGATGCAGGGAGCGAACCCCCGTCCGGCTCGCGTTCGCGCTGCGCTTCGGCCCGCAGCAGCATGGGCTTACCGGCTACGACGAGTACGGGCTCCGCGTGCTCGACACCGCCGACGTGCAAGCCTGGGCCGACACACGGTTCGTGTCGGGAAACGCCGCCGTCTGGCTGACCGGACCACCCGACGAACTGGCTCTCGAAGTGGGTGCAGGCCCCGCCTTCTCGGCGCCGGAGCCGCACCAGCTCGACGACATCACCTGGCCCGCCTTCTACTCCGAAGGGCCGTTCGGCGTCCTCGCGTTCTCGCTCCTTGCCCGCCGCTCCAGCGCGTTCGCGGCGGCGGTCAGCATCCTCGAACACCGGGTCGAGGAGCGCATCCGCTACGAGCTCGGGCTCAGCTACTCGCCTTCGGCCGAGTTCATGCCGCTGACCGACGAGCTCGTCCACGTCGTCGTCGTCGTCGACACGATGGCGGCGAACTCGGACCGCGTCGTCGAGGAGACGCTCGCCGTGCTGGACACGCTCGCGGCAGACGGCCCGAACGACGAGGAACTCGACGACGAGCGCCGCTTCGCCGAGCGCAGCATCCGCGACCCCACTGAGATTCCCGGGCAGCTCTTCTACTCGGCGGCTCAGGAGCTCCTCGGCGCTGAGTTCAGGCAGCCTGCCGAGCTCGCGCGAACGCGGATGGAGCTTCAGCACGAGGACGTTGCGACGGCATTGCGCGAGGCGCTCGGCTCCTTGCTCGTGATCGCGCCGCCGGACACCGCGCGCCCGTCACGGTTGTCCGAGTACCCGCTCGCGTCCACGGCCAGGATCGAGGGTAGGGCGCACTCACCCGTCGGCCTGCGCGTCCGCCGTTCGGGGCAGCCGCAGCTCGTCGTCGGAGTGGAAGGCGTGATGATCCAGGCGACGCCGGATCGGCACGTGACTGCGCGGTTCGATGACTGCGTCGTCGCGCTGCGCCATCCGGACGGCTCGCGCACGCTCCTCACGCGCGACGGTTTCTTCGTCGGCGTCGACCCGGCCGTCTGGCGCAAGGGACGTGAGGCGATCCGCGCGATCGACGCGGCGGTTCTTCCCGACCTGACCGTGCGGATGGAGCCGGAGCTGACCGAGAAGGTGGACGCCGTCGAGGAGGTCGCCCACGAGTCGCTGAAGCGCCGATGGCTCGTGGACGAGGAGCTCGAGCTGCTGCCGGAGCGGCTCGAGGAGGGAGAGACTCCGCTGGCGTTCCTCTCCGCGACCAAGGGGATGCGCGCGGGGCTCCTCGTCGCCACAGATCGGCGGCTCATCTTCTTCGCACGGATCTTCGGCGAGGAGTGGCTCGAGTGGCCGCACCGCGCGATCACGGAGGTACGGCGCAAGCGCGGGCTCTGGGGCGCCGAGATCCGCATCACGTTCGAAGGCGACGACATCACCTTCCACGAGCTGAAGAAGCGCGATGTCGAGGCGTTTCTCGCAGTCGTGCAGCCGCTCGTCGGCTCCCGTTAGAAGGTGCTCGGCTCCCGGCGCAGCGGATACGTCGCGAAGTAGAGCTTCTCGATGCTGCCGTCCGCTGCGCGAACAACGCGAAGGAGCTCGCCGCGCTCGCGTCCCTCGACGGAGCGGAACCGATCCTCCCCCTCCTGGGCGAAGTAGGACGTGTCGCGCCCGGGCGCGCCGTCGACGACCTTGCCCTCGAGCCTGCCCTGCCGCCAGGCGAAGACCATCTCCGATCCCTCGACCCACCAGCGGCCGAGCAGCGGCTCGATCTCCGGCGGTGCTGCGTCGGCGGGCTGCCAGGCCTCGACCGCCGCGGGCAACGCCTCGATCGCGGCGACAGCGAGGTCGAGCGCGAGCTTCTCCGGCGACGCGCCCGCGCCGGTGTTCGTGAGCACGGCCGCGCCGATCTTCGTCTTCCGGTTCACCGCGAGCGCGGCCAGGTGACCGGGCATCGCCCCGCCGTGGCCGACGAAGACATGGTCGTCGCGGCGGTAGAGCTCGAGGCCGGTTCCCCAGGCGAGCTTCCAGCCCGCATGGTCGACCATCGCCCTGACGTGCGACATCTCCTCGAGCGTCGACGCCTTCAGTACTCGATCGTCGCCGCCCGCGAGGAACGCACCCCACTTTGCGAGATCGCCCGTCGTCGACCAGAGCTTGCCGAGTGCGCCGGCACCGCCGAGATCGGGATCGGGCTCGAGCCGGACGACATCGCTGTAGGGCTCGACGAAGTAGCCGCGCGCTGCCGGATCCTCGTCGGCGGGCGTCGTCCGGGTGAGCCCGAGCGGATCGAGGATGTTGGTCTGGAGCGCCTCTTCCCACGTGCCGCCGGCGGCGCGCGCGACCACCTCGCCGAGAAGCGCGAACGCCAGGTTCGAGTAGTGCCACCACGAGCCCGGGTCGAGCACCTGCTCGGCGTCTGCGGTGCGGGCGAGCAGCTCTTCGCGCGAAGGTGCCTGCATCGTCTCCCAGATCTCGCCGGGCGGCTCGCGCTGAAGGCCCGAGAAGTGAGCGAGCATGCGCCCTAGCGTCGGCCCATGCGCGCTCTCGGGCAGGTACATCGTCAGCGGGTCGTCGAGCGAGAGCTCCCCCGCGTCGCGCAACTGCAGGATCCCGACCGCGGTGAACGTCTTCGTGATCGAGCCGATCCGGTACTGCGTGTCGGGCGTCGCCTCGAGCTTCGCGTCGGCATCCGCGAAACCGAGCGCCTCCTGCCAGACGGTCTCGCCGCCGCGGAAGACGGCGGCACTGACGGACGGCATTCGCTCCTCGGCCTGGGCGGCCGCGAGCTTCCGATTCAGATCCTCCCGGAGCGCGTCAGGCGCTGACACGTGCCCCGAGCGCCCGTGGAATCGCCTCGAGCGCTGCGTCGATGTCCTCGTCGGTGACGTCGAGGTGGGTGACGGCCCGCAGCACGGTCGGATGGATCGTTCCGGAGAGCCCGACCCCTTGCTCCGCGAGTTGCGCCATCGCCTCGGTGTTCGAGAGGGGCGCGACGTCGACCTGGACGAAGTTCGTCTCGGTGCGGTCGGGGTCGACCGCGAGACCGGCCTCGGCGAGCCCGAGTGCGAGCCGCTTCGCGCGTGCGTGGTCGTCGGCCAGCCGGTCGACGTGGTGGTCGAGCGCGTACGTTCCGGCCGCCGCGATGATCCCCGCCTGGCGCATGGCGCCGCCGAAGAGGTGCTTGAGCCTCCGTGCATTCCCCATCACTTCGGAGCGGCCGGCCAGAATCGCGCCGAGTGGACAGCCGAGCCCCTTCGAGAGACAGAGCGTGACCGTGTCGAAGCGGGAGCCGATCTCGGCCGCGTCGACGCCGAGCGCAACAGCGGCGTTCATCAGCCGCGCGCCGTCGAGGTGGTAGCGGAGGTCGAGCTCGAGCGCGAGGTCGCGGAGCTCGTCGAGCTCCGCGAGCGGCCACAACCGGCCGCCGCTCGCGTTGTGCGTGTTCTCCACCCAGAGCAGGCGCGTGCGCGGCGAGTGGATCGCCGGCACGCGATACGCGGCCCGGACCTGCTCGGGGCTGTAGCGGCCGGCGGAGCCGGGGATCCCACGCGTGACGACGCCCGAGTGGACCGCCGGTCCGCCGAGCTCCGAAATGAAGACGTGACAATTCTCCTCGCCGATCAGCTCGTCGCCGAGCTCGGTGTGAAGGCGGATTGCGATCTGGTTCGCCATCGTCGCGGTCGGCAGGAAGACCGCCTCCTCCTGACCGAGCAATCGCGCGGAACGTTCCTCGAGCTCGTTGACGCTCGGATCCTCGCGCTTCTGCTCGTCGCCGACGTCGGCGGCCGCGATGGCGGCGCGCATTCCGGCGCTCGGGCGCGTAGCGGTATCGGAGCGGAGATCGATCACGGGGCTAACGCTACCGTGACTGCATGGATCTCACCCTGCTGGACGAGAGGCTCGCAGCCGGCGGCGAGCCCGCCTTCCGTGCCGGCCAGGTGTGGGAGTGGGCTGCGCGCGGGGTCGCAGGCTACGAGGAGATGACGAACCTGCCGAAAGCGCTGCGCGAGCGGCTGGACGAAGAGGTGCCGTTCACGACGCTGACCGTCGAGGACGAGGCCGTCGCCGCCGACAGCACGGTGAAGGCGCTATTCCGCACGGCCGACGGGCATCCGGTCGAGGCCGTGCTGATGCGCTACCGCGACGGCCGCCGTTCGATCTGCGTCTCGTCGCAATCGGGCTGTCCGCTCACCTGCTCGTTCTGCGCCACGGGAGCGATGCGCTTCGGCCGCAACCTGACGGCCTCGGAGATCCTCGATCAGGTGCTCCACTTTCGCCGGATCGAGCCGGTGAACCATCTCGTCTACATGGGGATGGGCGAACCCTTCCTGAACTACGACGAGGTGCTCGCCTCCGCGCGGCGCCTACCGGACGTCGGGATCACGCACCGCCGCACGACGATCTCGACCGTCGGCTGGATGCCCGGTCTGACGCGTTTCGTCGACGAGGTCGACCAGCCGATCCGGCTCGCACTCTCGATCCATGCCGCCGACCCGCGGCTGCGCTCGCAGGTGATGCCCGTGAACGACCGCTATCCGTTGCCGTCGGTGCTCGCCGAGTGCCACCGCTACTTTGCGCTTCGCCGCCGGAAGGTGTTCGTCGAGTACGTCATGCTCGCTGGGGTCAACGACTCGCCCGAGCGGGCGCAGGAGCTGGTCGCGCTGCTGGATCCGAAGGTCTTCAAGGTCAACCTGATCCCGTACAACCCCACCGGGATGTACGACGGCTCGTCGCGCGACGCGATCGCCGCGTTCAAGAACGTGCTCGACCGCGCGCGCGTCCCCGCGACCGTGAGGCTGACGCGGGGACGCGACATCGCGGCTGCCTGCGGGCAGCTCGCAGCGACGCGCTGAATGGTTGGACGTTCGCGCAGATCGCGACCACGTCCAGCGCACAAAGTCATAGGCAGGCGGCGTTCGAGTTCAAGTCGCGTCGCTAGCCGGTCGGCCAGGCACGCGTCTCCGGATGGAGGTCGTAGCGTCCACCGGGGCGACATTGCGCCGAGTGGTACTCACCCTCGGGCGTGCGGGCGTCGTCGTGCGCGACACGCAACGCGACCGCCCGTGCCTCGAGCGGAGCGACGCCAAGCCGTCGCGCGACCGCCTCGACCGACTGGACGGCATAGCACTGCGTCTGCGCCTCGTTCGTGACGCCGCGCAGGTGCCAGGATTCGTGCGCAAGCGTGACGATGCCCATCACGGCGCCGAGCGTGTCTCCATCACACGCGTTGCGGAGGAGGCACGCGTACGCCGGCTGCTTCCCACGCCAGACCCGCTCGAGGCTGCTGCACGTCGCAGCCGACAGCGAGGTCGTGTCGGAGGGATTCCCGTGCTCGTCGAAGTCGACCCAGCCGGAGTTGGGCGTGATCTCGACGAGCCGCGTCCAGAACCCGGGGCAGCTGACATCGACGTCGCGCAGGGCGACCTCGCTCGCAACGAGCGCGAGCCGGTTCTCGTTCTCCTCGCGGCGAACGAACTGCCACGCCGAGAAGAGCAGCACCGGGATGATCAGGACGAGCGCGAATCGCATGACGTTGGTATCGGCTTCGTCCGTCGCCGACCGTAGGTTGAGCGCATGCGCCGCCGCCGGAGACGAACATGCCCGCCGGCCGTGACGCGCTCCGGCGAGCCGCGCCTGCTCGCGCTGCCGGAGCTCCTACGACTCCCGCGCCGCAGCCCGCTGTACCCGGAACTCGCCCGGACACTTGCCGCGGCGGACCGTGTCCATCTCTTTCGATCCGACCTCGATCCCGTCCCCGTCCGCCCGACGTCGACGACGAGCCAGGCCGGGTGCTATCGAATGCGTCAGGGGGATCCGGTCGATCTCCGTGTCTCCCGGCGGCACGGGCGAATTGCGCTCAGCTTCCTGCACGAGCTCGGGCATCTGATCGACCACCAACTTGGTTGGGTTCTCGGTCCCGGCTGGGCGTCGGGCGGGCACGAGGCTTTGGAGGACTGGCGCGCGGTCGCTTCCGAGTTGCCGTCGCAGGCGCCGGCCCGCGCCGGCCGATCGCGGCGCCGGTACCTCGATTCGACCAAGGAGGTCTGGGCGAGGAGCTACGCCCAGACGATCATGGTTCGATCGCAGGATCCGTGGCTCCACGAGCGCCTCGAGGGACTGCTCGACCTGAACGACGGCTCCGTGTGGGCGGCGGCGGAGTTTGCGCCGGTCGCCGACGAGGTGGAGCGCACGCTCGAACGGCTAGGGCTGGTTCGGCGCACCTTGTCCGTCGCGGTCTGAGCTGAGCTCGAGACCGACGGCGAGGCCGGCTTCGAAGATCCGCGTCACCGGAGAGAGCAGGTCCGCGTCACGGCCGTCGATCGCCATCGACTCGAGGAGCGCGCCGGCATAGACCGTCTCCAGCTGGGCGACGCTCGCGAGGTCGCAATGGTCGGCGATCACCGCATGACGCCCGCGCTCCTGCACGGCATCGACAGCCGCGGCCAGCCGCTCTGGATCCGGACGAGGCGGCGCCGGCAGATGCACGCCGATCAGGAATCCGGCCGTGAACGCCTCGCCTCCGTAGGAAACGACGACGCCGCGCCGCTCTTCGTGCTCGCCGAGGACAGTCGCCGCGGCGTCGAGGGCGAGCCAGCTCAGGTACTCCCAGTCGAGCCCGAGCCGCTCGATGAGGGCCTGCGGCGACGGCTCAGCGCTGACAGATGCGACCGCGCGGTCGAAATCGTCGGCCGCAAAGCCGTCCGTCATCGCTCGGACGCTTTGTCCCACTGCCGACGGAACCACCCCCGGGCGTCGACGCGATCCATCACGGCCTGGTCGAAGTTCGCGGCGCGCTCCAGCACGATCTGCCGCAGCCACTCGGCATCGTCGCCGTCCAGCTCGGCCGCGAGCGCCTTGATCGCGTCCGCGAACGCGGGGCCGGAATGCTCCTCGGCGAGCCGGTCGACGCGCTGCTCGACCTCGCCTCGGCTCATCAGGCGCCTTTCTGCGCCTCGAGCTGACGGGCCTCGCCCACTTCGCCGGAGAGATCGGGGTGATCCTCGAATCCGTACTTGACGACGGCGCGCTTCGCCGCTTTCACCTCGTCGAGCCGGCGCACGGGCCGTGTGGTGGGCGCCTCCTTCAAGAGCTCGGGGCTCTCCGCCGCTTCGCGCGCGATGGCCAGCATCGCGTCGATGAACGCGTCGAGTCGCTCCTTCGGCTCCGTCTCCGTCGGCTCGATCATCAGCGCCTCGGGAACGACGAGCGGGAAGTAGATCGTCGGCGGGTGGTAGCCGTAGTCCATGAGACGCTTGGCGACGTCGAGCGCGGTTACCCCATGCTCGCGCTTGAGGTTGCGTGCGCTGAGCACGAACTCGTGCATCGCAAGCCGGTCGTACGGCAGGTCGTAGGCATGGCGCAGCTTTGCGAGCAGGTAGTTCGCGTTCAGCACGGCGACCTCCGACATCTCGCGCAGCGCGGGGCCGTAGAGGCGGATGTACGCGTAGGAGCGGACGAAGACGCCGAAGGGGCCGGTGAAGCCGCGCACCTTGCCGATCGACTTCGGGCGGTCGTGATCGAGACGGAAGCCGTCCCCATCCTGCACGATCGCAGGCACCGGCAGGTAGGGCTCGAGCTTCTCGCGGACGACGATCGGGCCACCCCCGGGACCGCCGCCGCCGTGCGGCTGCGAGAACGTCTTGTGCAGATTGATGTGGACGATGTCGAAGCCCATGTCACCCGGCCGCGAGATGCCGCACACCGCGTTCAGGTTCGCGCCGTCGTAGTAGAGCAGCGAGCCGGCGCCGTGGAAGATCGCCGCAACCTCCTCGATGTTCTCGTCGAAGAGACCAAGCGTCGACGGGTTCGTCAGCATCAGGCCGGCCGTGCGCTCGTTCACCTTGGCGCGCAGGTCGTCGGTGTCGAGGTTGCCGCGAGCGTCCGTCGCGACCTTCTCGAGCTTGTACCCGGCCATCGTCACGCTGGCGGGGTTGGTGCCGTGCGCGGTGTCGGCGGTGATGATCGTGTCGCGCTGCTCTCCCTGTCCGATGTCCTCGAAGTAGGCGCGCATCAGCATCAGCCCGGTCAACTCGCCCTGCGAGCCGGCGGCCGGCTGGAGCGAGCAGGCGTCGAGCCCGGCAACCTCCTTCAGGATCTCCTGGAGGCGCCACATCAGCTCGAGCGCTCCCTGAGCCCCGTTCTCCTCCTGGTGCGGATGGAGATCCTTGAAGCCGGGCAGCATCACGAGGCGCTCGTTCACGCGCGGGTTGTGCTTCATCGTGCAGCTGCCGAGCGGGTAGAAGCCGGTGTCGATGCCGAAATTGCGGGTCGACAGCTCGGTGAAATGGCGCACGAGCTCGGGCTCGGCGAGCTCGGGAAGCCGCGGCGGCTGTGACCGGCGAAGCTCGTCCGGAATCTCCGCCGCGGGGAGGTCATAGCTCGGAAGCGTCGACGCGCGCCGGCCCGGCTTCGACTTCTCGTAGATCAGCTCCATTACGCGCGCACCTCCGCCAGCACCTGCGCGAGCCGGTCGATGTCGGCCGGGCTGCGCTTCTCGGTGACCGCGATCAGGAGCACGTCGTCCATGCCGGCGTAGTCGCGGCCGATCGCGTAGCCGGGATGGACGCCGTGCTTTCGCGCCGCCTCGATCACGTCGCGCGCGGGCCGGCCGAGCCGGACCGCGAACTCCTTGAACGTCGGCTTGCCTGAGAACGCGAGCGGCAGGCCCAGCTTCTGCTGCGCGTAGGCGCCGAGGCTCATGCAGGTCTCGCCGAGCTCACGGATCCCTTGCGGCCCGAGCCACGAGAGATGAACGAGCCCGCCGAGCGCGAGCAGCGTCTGGTTCGTGGTGATGTTCGACGTCGCCTTCTCGCGGCGGATGTGCTGCTCGCGAGTCTGCAGGGTCAGCACGTAGCCGCGCTGGCCGTTCAGATCGGTCGTCTCACCGATGATCCGCCCCGGGAGCCGCCGCGTGAACTCGGCTTTCGACGCGAGGAAACCGTAGTGCGGTCCGGCGTACGACTGATAGTTGCCGGCGCTCTGGCCCTCGCCGATCGCCATGTCGCAGCCGTAGTTACCGGGCGCCTCGAGCACGCCGAGCGAGATCGGGTCGACGTGGGCGATCGCGAGCGCCCCGGCGTCCTTCGCTGCGGCGGCGAGCTCCGGGGCGCTCTCGAGGATCCCGAAGACGTTCGGCTGCTGGAAGATCACGCACGCGGCGTCCTCGGCTGCCTCCCGCAGCGCCGCCGGGTCGATCGCGCCCCCCTCGTGCGCCACCTCGACGATCTCGAGCCCGAATCCAGGCGCATACGTCTTCACGACCTGGCGCACCTGCGGGTTCAGCGTCTCGGCGAGCACGACCTTGGAACGGCCGGTCGAGTGCTTCGCCACGAAGCAGGCATCGGCGGCGACGGTCGTCCCGTCGTATCCCGACGCGTTCGAGATGTCCATCGCGGTCAGCTCGCAGATCGCGGTCTGGTACTCGAAGATCGCCTGCAACACCCCCTGGCTCATCTCCGGCTGATACGGCGTGTAGGCGGTCAGGAACTCGCCGCGCTGAAGCACCGCATCGACGATGGCGGGAACGTAGTGGTCGTAGATCCCGGCGCCCAGGAACGAGAGCTCCTTCGTCGTGTCGACGTTCTTCGCCGCGAGCTCCTCCAGATGCCGAACGAGCTCGGGCTCCGACAACGCGGGCTCGAGGTCGAGCTCGCCACGGAAGCGAACGCCCGCCGGAATGTCGCGGAAGAGTTCCTCGACAGACGCGACGCCGATCGCCGCGAGCATCTCCTCGCGATCGGCGTCCGTGAGCGAGAGCTGGCTCAAGACTCGGCGAGGTGCTGCTTGTAGGCGTCCGGCTCGAGCAGGCTTTCGACCTCGCTCGGATCGGAGAGGCGGATGCGGATGAGCCAGCCGTCGCCGTACGGATCCTCGTTCACGGTCTCGGGCGCGTCGACGACCTTCTGGTTCACCTCGAGGATCTCGCCCGAGAGCGGCGCGATCACATCCGAGACGGCCTTGACGGACTCGACCTCTCCATAGGAGGAGTCCTTCGCAGTCGAGCCGCCCTCCGCAGGTGGCTCGAAGTGGACGAGCTCGCCGAGCGCATCCTGCGCGAACCACGTCACTCCAAGCGTTGCCTCGTCTCCCTCGATTCGGGCCCAGTCGTGCTCGCGGTGGTACTTGAGACCCTCGGGGTACTCCTCCGACGCTGCCAACTACGACTCCTCTCGCTTGTAGATCGGTTTCGGGACGACGGTCGCACGGCGCTCCTTGCCGCGGACGTCGATCGTGAGGTCGGTGCCCGGGCTCGCGGACGCGGCCGGGACATAGCCCAGGCCGATTCCCTTGTCGAGCATCGGCGAGTGCGTCCCGGACGTCACCTCACCGCCGCCGGCGATCGACATTCCCTGTCGCGGGACCGCCTTCTCCGCCATCACGAACGCGACCAGCTTCCGATCCGGCCCTGCCTCCTTGATCGAGCGCAGCCGGTCGGCGCCGCTGAAGTCCTTGCCGAGCGCGCACGTCCAGCCGAGGCCGGCCGAGATCGCGTCGGTCTCCTGCGTGATGTCGTTCCCGTGCAGCGGATAACAGACCTCGAGCCGGAGGGTGTCGCGCGCGCCGAGCCCTGCAGGCGTGACGCCGCGGGCTGCGATCGCATCCCAGAGCTCGCCCGCGTCGTCGTTCGGGCACATCAACTCGACGCCGAGCTCGCCGGTGTAGCCCGTGCGGTTGACCATCACCTCGACACCGTCGATCTCACCCATCGCGTGAGTGAACGGCTTCGCCTGCGGCAGACCGAGCCGCTCGAGCGATCGCGGGCCCTGGACGGCGAGCAGCGCGTACTCGTCCGAGGCGTCGCGGATCTCGGTGCCGCGGATCTCGCGCTCCTTCATCCACCCGTACGCCGCCTCGCGATTGCCCGCGTTGACGACAACGAGGTAGTGGTTCGGGTCGATCCGGTACGCGATCAGGTCGTCGACGATCCCGCCGCCCTCGTTCGTCAGCAGCGTGTACTGCGCCTCGCCGTCGCCGATCTTGTCGAGGTCGTTCGAGAACAGCGACTGAAGCAACTCGTGCGCGTTCGGCCCCTCGACGTGGAACTGACC
>JALYRA010000309.1 GCA_030855545.1 Actinomycetota bacterium
CTCGACGAGGAGCAGGACGAGCGGATGCGCGAGCGGATCCGCTCCTTACAGGAGTCGAACCCGATGCTCGGCTGGCGCGCCTGCCGGCTCGGGCTCTTCTATCCCGAGATCTACGAGATGCAGGTGCGTGCGATCGTCCGCGCCGCGCTCGCCGTCCAGGAGCGGGGCGGGCAGCCGCCGCTCGTCGAGATCATGATTCCGCTCGTCGGTTTTGGCGAGGAGCTGCGGCGCCTGCGCGAGCTAACCGTCCGGGTCGCCGCCGAGGAAGGCGAGCTCGAGTATCTCGTTGGGACGATGATCGAGCTGCCGCGCGCCTGCGTTCGCGCCGACGAGATCGCCGAGCACGCCGACTTCTTCTCCTTCGGCACGAACGACCTGACGCAGACGGCGCTCGGGCTCTCGCGTGACGACGCCGGTCGCTTCCTCTCGCACTACCTCGAGACGGGCATCCTCGAGCGCGACCCGTTCGAGACGATCGACCAGGCCGGCGTTGGCGACCTGATGGAGATCGCAGTCGAGCGCGGCAGGCGCATCCGGCCGGAGATCAAGCTCGGCATCTGCGGCGAGCACGGCGGCGAGCCGAAGTCGGTCGCGTTCTGCCAACGGCTCGGCCTCGATTACGTCAGCTGCAGCCCGTACCGCGTCCCGCTCGCCCGCCTCGCAGCGGCCCAGGCTGCGCTGGCCGAGCAGGGGATCGCCGCGGTCGCCATCGGCGGCTAGCCGTCAGGCGTAGCCGCGGACCTTCAGGTACGCGACCGCGACGCTGGCGACCCCGATCGCGGCGAGGCTGCCGATCGAGACGAGGTCGAAGCGGCTGTGCACGGCGCTGCGGTTGCCGAACTGCGAGAGGGCGAGGATCGCGAGCGCGCCGCCGGCGAGGCCCCCGAGGTGACCGCCGATCGAGATCCCCGGGACGGCGAACGTGAAGGCGAGGTTGACGACGAGCAGCGTGATCGCGCTGCCGCCGAGGACGTAGGTCTTCTGGCGCTCCAGCACGATCGCGGCGCCGAGGATCCCGAAGATCGCGCCGGAAGCGCCGACGGTGACCGCCGTCGGGTTCGCGATCAGCGCACCCGCCGAGCCGGCGAGCCCGGCGACGAGGTAGAGCAGGATGTAGCGCACAGGCCCGAGCCAGTCCTCGAGCGGCCTGCCGATCCACAAGAGCGCGAGCATGTTCATGCCGAGGTGGATGGGGCCGTAGTGGAGGAACGCGGCGGTGATCAGCCGCTCCCAGTCGCCGGCGGCGACGAGGGGGCCGAAGAGCGCGCCGTGCTCGAAGATCCAGCCCGAGTTCGCGTTCACGGACGCGCCGCCCGCGAGTTGCAAGAGGTAGATGCCGACGTTGATCGCGATCAACGTCTTCGTCACGATCCCGGGACGCCGCGCGGAGCGCTTGCTGACGCTCTGAACGACCTTGCGGGCGCCCTGCGCCTGCCCCGAATGATCGGGGCAGCGGATGCCGACGGAGCCAAACGTCATGCAGTCCGGGCAGATCGGCCGGCCGCACTCGGAGCACGAGACACCCGTCTCCCGGTCCGGGTGCCGGTAGCACCTGAGCAGTTCCGCCATCGCAATTAGCCTAGCCGGATGAGGGTCCATGTCGCCTTCACCCCGGGCGAGGCAGCCTCGGCGTCCACAGCGATCGTCGTCGACGTGATCAGGGCGACCTCCACGATCGCTCAAGCACTTGCTGCCGGCTACGAGCGCGTGCTCTGCGTCCCGGAGATCGAGCAGGCGCGTGCGCTCCGCGCCGAGCTTCCCGACAGCATCGTCGGGGGCGAGCGCGACGCCGTCAGGATCGAGGGCTTTGACGTCGGCGCCTCGCCGCGGGAGTTCCTGGAGCCGCGAGCGGGGACGCTGATCCTCTCGACGACGAACGGAACGCGGACGGTCGTGACCGCGGCGGAGCGCTGCGACGCGGTGTTGCTCGGCAGCCTGCTGAACCTAGGAGCGGTCGCCGTTGCCGCGCGGGAGCGCGGGGAGGACGTCGCCGTCATCTGCGCCGGCTACAACGGGGCGTTCGCGCTCGACGACGCGTACTGCGCCGGTCGGATCGTGCAGGAGCTCGCCGGCGACCGCACCGACGCAGCCGTCGCTGCGGAAGTGATCGCCCGCGCGTTTCCGGACGCGCTCGCCGGTCTGAACGCGCGTACGTACGGGCCTCCGGGGCTGGAGCAGGACATCGAGTTCTGCGCGCAGGAAAGCATCCTCGACGTCGTCCCTCGCTTCACCGGCTTGCGCGGTCCCGCCGCCGAGATCGTGCGCTAGGCCGCGGCTGGAAGCAGCACGCGGAACGTCGAGCCTTCGCCGAGCGCGGTGTCGATCTCGATCCGGCCGCCGCTCTGGCTGACGACGCCGTAGGCGGTCGCGAGGCCGAGCCCCGTGCCCTTGCCGGTGTCCTTGGTCGTGAAGAACGGCTCGAAGGCACGCGTCCGAGTGTCCTCGTCCATCCCGGTGCCGGTGTCCGTGATCTCGATCGCGACGAATGGCTCCGCATCGGAGTCGACCGTGCTCGTCGAGATCGTGAGGGTGCCGCCGGCCGGCATCGCGTCGCGGCCGTTGAGCGCCATGTTGACGACGATCTGGGTCAGCTGGTCCGGATCGGTCTCCACGCAGGCGAGCCCGTCCTCGAGCGACGTCTTCAGCTCGACCTCGGCGCCGATCGTGCGGGCGAGCATCGACTCGAGGTCGCGGACGACGTCGTTGACGTCGAGTCGCTGCGGCAGGAGCACCTGCTTGCGGCTGAACGTGAGCAGCTGTCGCGTCAGCGCCGC
>JALYRA010000316.1 GCA_030855545.1 Actinomycetota bacterium
CCCATGTGGGAGACGTCGAAGACGCCCGCATCCGTCCGCACCGCTCGATGTTCGGGAATGACGCCCCCGTACTGCACGGGCATCTCCCAGCCGGCGAACGGAACCATGCGGGCGCCGGCGTCGACGTGGCGGCTGTGGAGCGGCGTGCGAAGGAGGGTCTGCACGGCGCGGACTCTACCGCCCCGAGAAAGCACGAGGCCCCGGCAAGCCGGGGCCTCGGACCGGGTCTCCTAGACCGACCGGGCAGGTCGGCCAAGAGGGCATGCGCGCAACATTCCGCACGCACTCAAAGCCGAAACCTCAATCTTCGCGGAGGAAGGACGGAATCTCGAGCTCGGTGTCGGACAGCTGCGGGCGCCGCTCCTCGCCTGCACCGGCGAACGACACCGCGGCGGGTGTCTCGACGCGACGCCGGCGGCGTTGAGCGCCGAAGCCCGTCGCGATCACGGTCACGCGCACCTCGTCACCCAGGGAGTCGTCGATGACGGCGCCGAAGATCACGTTTGCGTTCTGGTCGGCGGCACCGGTGACGACCTCGGCCGCCTCGTTCACCTCGAAGAGTCCGAGCTCTGTGCCGCCGGTGACGTTGAGGAGGATCCCCGTCGCGCCGTCGACCGACTGCTCGAGGAGCGGCGACGAGACCGCCGTCCGCGCAGCCTCTGCGGCGCGGTTCTCTCCGGAGGCGATGCCGATGCCCATCAGGGCCGAGCCGGCGTCGCGCATGATCGTGCGCACGTCGGCGAAGTCGAGGTTGACGATTCCGGGCACGGTGATCAGGTCGGTGATGCCCTGGACGCCCTGGCGGAGGATGTCGTCGGCGATCCGGAACGCCTCCGTGACCGGCGTCTTCTTCTCCACCACCTGGAGGAGCCGGTCGTTCTCGATCACGATCAGCGTGTCGACGCGGTCGCGAAGGTTCTGGATCCCGACCTCGGCGGACTCGGAGCGCCTGCGGCCCTCGAAGCCGAACGGCTTGGTGACGACGCCGACGGTGAGCGCATCGAGCTCGCGTGCGAGCTCGGCGACGATCGGAGCGGCACCGGTACCGGTGCCGCCGCCCTCTCCGGCGGTGACAAAGATCATGTCGGCGCCCTTCAGCGCCTCCTTCAGCTCGTCGCGACTCTCTTGCGCGGCCGCTTGGCCGACCGCGGGATCCGCGCCGGCGCCGAGACCGCGCGTCGCCTGCGAGCCGATGTGGATCTTCACGTCGGCGTCCGCCATCAGGAGGGCCTGCGCGTCGGTGTTCACAGCGATGAACTCGACTCCGCCGAGGCCCGCGTCGACCATGCGATTGACCGCGTTTGTGCCGCCGCCGCCGACGCCGACGACCTTGATCACCGCGAGATAGTTGCCTGAGGAATCTCTCATAGGGGTACCGCCTCGATCACGCGCGACCTGAAGCTCGACTTGAGCATCGGGTCGACGGCGTTCCTTTCTGCGTCCAGGGTACGTCTCCTTGTCGGTCGTGTCAAAGCGAACCTCAAGGAAGTATCGAGCTCACAGTCTCAACCTCGACCTGAGAATTGAGGGTTGTACCAGCGACCGGCCGCTCGGGCACGCTCACGTCGAGGTAGCTCGTGGCGGCCACGAGGTCGGCGACCTGCGGCAGGACGCGCCTGGCGACCTCGAGCTTCACGGCCAGATCGGCGGACGTGCCGAGACGGAGCTCGAGGCCCGATCGCAGCTTCAGCGTGAGCCCGTCCTTCGTCGCCGCGACCGAGGCGACCGGAACGGGGAGCGGATCGTCGGCGAGAGGAGCAACCGTCGTGATGGCGACGAGCTGGAGGCCCCGTACCTGCTCCCCGACGCCCACGTCGACCTCAGGTGTCAGCCAGACACGCGGCAGCCCCGGACGAGCACCCTGCTCGAGCTCGCCGACGACGCGGCCCTGGGCGGCGGCCAGCCACGACGTCGAGCCCTGACGGAGCACCGCGACCGGAACCTCCGGCACGACGGCGAGCTCGAGCGTGTGCGGGAAACCGCGGTCGAATGTCGCCCCGGCGACCATCGGCACGCTCAGAACGCGTCGCGTCAGGTCGTCGAGGTCGAGGCCGAGCAGGCTCTCGCCGAGAGCCGGAGCGAGCGCCTTGCGGACGTCGGACGTGATCTCCGGCGAAGCGCCGGAGACGTCGATCCGCTCGACGGCGAACGCGGAGGTCGTGCGCGCGGCGGCATAGAGACCCAGCGCGGTCAGCAGGATCAAGAGGCCGGTGAGAAGCGAGCGGCCGGAAGGAGCGAGCCGGGACAGCTCGAGGCGACCCCCCACCGCGCTGCGCGGAAATGGAGCGACTGTTGCGCGCGCTCGCGGGCGCGAGCGGTTCGGTGATCTCCCTCCGGCCACGGACGCGAATTCGCCGCCCGCTGCCTCCTTCCTACTCGATCGCAATAGCGCCGAGCAGCTGCACCTCGTGCTCGAGCTCGACACCGAACTGCTCGCGGGCGCGCCGGCGCGCCTCGGCGATCAACGCGAGGGCGTCGGCGGTCGTCGCGCCGCCCGCGTTCTCGATGAAGTTCGCGTGCTTCGGAGAGATGATCGCGCCGCCGATCGCGTGGCCCTTCAGCCCACACGCCTCGAGCATCCGTCCCGCTCCGAGTTCGTGCTCCGGATTCTTGAAGACGCTGCCGAACGTGCGCTTGTTCGTCGGCTGCGTCGCCTTGCGTTGCGTGACCAACTCGGCGACCCTCGCCTTGATCTCCCCGACAGGCCGGAGCGTCAGCCGGTACTCGACCTCGGCAACGACGTCGCCGTGATGGAGCTCCGAGTGGCGGTAGGTGAGACCGAGCTCTTGCGCCGTCATCCGGACGGAGCCGGCCCCTGCGCGGACGACAAGGGCGCGAGTCATGATCTCCGACCAGTCGCTTCCGTAGGCGCCGGCGTTCATCCAGACGCCGCCGCCGGCCGTGCCGGGGATCGCGCAGGCAAACTCGAACCCGCCGAGACCGGCGTCGCGGGCGTGGTGGAGACAGACCGCGTTCGTCGCGCCGCCGCCCGCGATCATCGTCTCGCCGTCGATCCGAACGGCGGCGAGGTCACCGGCGAGCTTGAGGACGAGCGCGTCGACGCCGTCGTCCGCTGCCAGCAGGTTCGAGCCGAGTCCGACCGTGGCGACCGCGAGCCCGCGCTCGGCCGCCCAGGCGAGCGCCCACTCGAGCTCCTCCAGCGTCGCCGGTCGTGCGAACGCTCGCGCCGGCCCGCCGGTGCCGATCGTCGTCAGCCGCGCGAGTGCAACGCCCTCCTCGAGGTTCACGCCAGCGCCTTCAGGACGAGTTTGCCTGCTCGCTCGACGTCGCCCGCGCCGACGGTGAGGACGAGGTCGCCGGGTCGCGCCCAGGACGCGACGATCGCCGCGCCGTCCTCGATGCTCGGAGCCCAGCCGGCGCGCAGGCCGAGCCGTAGGGAGTCGACCACGAGCTTGCCGGTGACACCGTCGATCGGCTCCTCTCGAGCGCGGTAGATCTCGGTGACGCAGGCACCATCGGCGGTTGAGAGCGCTGCGCCGAGCTCGAACGCGAGGTGACGCGTGCGTGAGTAGAGGTGCGGCTGGAAGAGCACGAGCACGCGTCCGTCGGTGCGCTCTCGGGCGGCCGCGACAGTCGCCGCGATCTCGGACGGGTGGTGTGCGTAGTCGTCGACCACGGTGACTCCGCCCTGCTCCCCCACGTGCTCGAAGCGGCGTCCAGCTCCGGTGAAGCGGGCGAGCACGGGCTCGGCGTCCGCGCGTGCGATGCCGGCGAGCTCGAGCGCCGCCAGAGCGCACGCGGCGTTACTGCGGTTGTGCGTGCCAGCTACGAGTAACTCGAGTGACGTCGGCTCGAGCTCCCAGCCGCGCACGAACTGCGGCACCTCCGCGAGCCAGCGCTCGAACATCTCGGCCACGTCGGCCTCGGACGCGAAGGTCGAGTGATGGTCGAGCT
>JALYRA010000325.1 GCA_030855545.1 Actinomycetota bacterium
CTCCGGCGCACCGAGGGCGCCGTCGCCGCCTCGGATCTCGACGCGGCCGTACCCCGCGCCAGCGAGCGTCTCGCGCGCGCGCCGGGGCAGCTCGGGCACCAACTCGATCGCGACGACCTCGCGGGCGAGCTCGGCGAGCACCGCGGCCTGGTACCCCGAGCCAGCGCCGACGTCGAGGACGCGCTCGTCGCCGGACAACTCCAGCGCAGCCGCGATCGTCGCGACCATGAAGGGCTGCGAGATCGTCTGCCTGTGCCCGATCGGGAGCGCCCTGTCGTCCCAGGCGCGGTCGCGCTGCGCCGCGGGCACGAACAGGTCGCGCGGCACGCGGGCCATCGCTCCGAGCACCCGCTCGTCGCGGATTCCGCGCTCGCGAAGGAACGCGGCGAGCTTCGCGCCGTCGCTCACGCCCGGACGAGCGTACGCGCGTACGGCGGTGCCGACACACCGAAATGCCCGAGGACCGCCGGCATCACCTCGACGATCGAGCCGATCGCGACATCGAGGCCGACGGTCAGCATCGGCACTTCGGAGTCGCCGGCAACGAGCGAGCCGTGCGAGCCGCCGCCGGAGTGGTGGCGTCCGGCGAGGTCGGCGAACTCCCACCCCGGAGCGGCCGAGACGATCAGCTCGCCCGCGTTCGGGTTCTGCAGCGCCGCCCACGCGCGCTCGATTCCCTGCGGGTGGTCGAGGATCGACGGGTCGCCGCTCGTCGAGTCGCGCGAGAAGCGGAGCTCGGCTCCGTCGCGGCGCGCGACGCACGTCTCGCCTTCGCGCCAGAGGACGACGTCGACCGACTCGTTCCCGTCGAGCCGGAGCGCGAGCGCGGCAGGATCTCCGTCCGCGTAGACCATTCCGGCCCGGTTCGACGCCGTCACGAGCTCCTCCGGGAACACGTCCTGCAGCCGCGTAACTTCATCGACCGTGGTCTGGCCGTGGTCGGCACAGAGAATGACCGCGTAACGCTCGAGGAACTCGTCGGCGCCGCCCGCGGCCTCGATCAGGGCGCCGACCGCGTCGTCGCAGCGCGCGAGCGCCGCGTGAGCCGCGTCCGGCCCCTGCGCGTGAGACGCGTAGTCGTAGTCGGAGAGGTAGAAGACGAGAAAGTCGAAGCCGTCCCGGGTCACGAGCCAGCGTCCCACCGCCGCGGCATAGGCGTCGATCGTCCCGCGCGGCCGGTTTCGGACCGAGAGCGGCGCGCCGGTCACGTCCGACTCGAACAGGTTGTAGAAGAAGAATCGGCTCGGCCCGTGTGCGGGGCGGGTCAGGAACGGAACCGTCGGACTGTGCGCGTGGCGACCGCGGTAGCAGGTGATGTTGATTGCGGCCGCGGCGAGGCCGGCGTCCTCGAGCGCCTCGTAGACCGTGACCGCGTTCCGGCCGAGATGGCTGGCGTTGAGTCCGTAGATCGTGTCGATCAGCGACTGCTTGGCTCCTGCGGCGAGCACGGCGCCGAAGGAGGAGCCGTACTCGACGAGCCGGCGCTCGCCGCGGTGGTACCAGACGAGATGCGGGATCTCGTGCACGTCCGGGTGCGCGCCCGTCGCGAGCGCTGAGAGGCAGACCGGGGTCAACGACGGGAAGGTCGAGATTGCGCGCTGGTAGCGCCCGTGCTCGGCGAGAAGCGCAAGCGCGGGCGCTGTGCGCCGCTCGAGCGTGTCCTCCAACATCGACGGCGTCAGCCCGTCGATGACCACGAGGATGAGAGCCTTAGTCTTTGGCAAGGCTGCGCAGGCCGGCGTACCGGTCGGCCTGGGTACGGCGAAGACGGGCGGCGAGCACCGGCAGCGCGACGGCCTCGAGATAGCCGGCGGCAGGGACGAACGCGAGCGCGGCGAGACCCGTGGCAACCGCGGCCACGATGAGCGCGAGCCCGACGCGGGTGCCGCCCCGGCGGAGCGCACCCGCGACGATGATCACGGCCGCAGCTGCTCCCAGGAGACCTCCGATCGCGCCCCCGGCGATCTCCGCCCAGTCTTCGATCACGACTCCGGCGAGCGCGCCTGCGAGCCCGGCGAGGATGACCGCCGCCGCGCGGCCGAGAGGCGTCGCGGAGAGAAGGCCGGCGAAGAGCGCGCCAAGCGCTGAGCCAAGTCCGAGTGCCAGCCCCACCGTGTACCAGTCCCCCATCGCGGCTCAGTGTAGAGGCCGCCCGCGTTTCGACGGCGCGTTTTCTGGACATACAACACGCGACCCGCACGACCGCTTCAGCTCAGGAGGAGAACTGTGAACAACGATCGGCCATTGCTCGTATTCTTCTGGTCCGAGCGCTCGGGCCCCGCCCGTCGGATGGAGAGTCTGCTCGCCCATCTGGAGCGCAAGGAGCGCGAGCGCCTGCGCGTCCGCCGCGTCGACGTCGACGCGCGCCC
>JALYRA010000331.1 GCA_030855545.1 Actinomycetota bacterium
TCTCGGTCAGACTGGCCCCGAGTTCCTCTTCGGTCATCCCGACCTTCGCGGCGATCTCCTCGTCGGTTGGCGCCCGGTGCAGCTTCTTCTCGAGCTCGGCGATCGCGCGTTCGATGTCGCGCGCGCGAGCGCGAACCGAGCGCGGCACCCAGTCGAGCGCGCGCAGCTCGTCGATGATCGCGCCCTTGATCCGGGCGATCGCGTAGGTCTCGAACTTGATCTCCCGCTCGGGGTCGTAGCGCTCGATCGCGCCGATCAGGCCGAGCAGACCGTAGGAAACGAGATCGCCCTCATCGACGTGCGCAGGCAAGCCGCTGCCGAGTCGCCCGGCGACGAACTTGACGAGCGGTGCGTACGTCAGGATCAGCCGGTCGCGAACCCCACGGTCACCCGTCTTCTTGTACTCGAGAAAGAGCCCGGCAGTGTCCTCGACTTTCGCCACAGCGAGAGAATACGTCGCGTCAGCGCGATCTCTTGCTCAGGAGCCGGAAAGACATGGTCAACATCCACCCGCCGAGCGCGGCGGCCGCGACGGCGATCACCCACTGATCGGCCTGCGCGGCGGCAAACGCGATGAAACCGAACCCCAGCGCGAGGACGAGAAACAGCAGCCCGAGCGCGCGTTTCTGGGAGAGCATCCGGGCCAAGGCTACAATCCGCCCGAACGCGTAGGGGCGTAGCTCAGTTGGTAGAGCGGCGGTCTCCAAAACCGTAGGTCGCAGGTTCGAGCCCTGTCGCCCCTGTCTGCCGGCGCAAGATTGGAAATCTGCGGAAGCAGATCCCCAATCGCGCAAAGATCCCTGAAGGGTCGCTTCGCTCCCTCCTATGGCGCAAGATTGGAAATCTGCGGAAGCAGATTCCCAATCGCGCAAAGATCCCTGAAGGGTCGCTTCGCTCCCGCTTACGGAGCAAGATCGGAAATCTGCGGAAGCAGATCCCTGAAGGGCTTATGCGAGTGAGGTTCTCCATTCGGGTACGGCACCGCCGGGGGTTCGTTAGGGTCAGTTCGTGGCACTCCTCACCTCGCGCGTCGAGCGCGACGAGACCTTCGGGCGCCGGTCCGAGCGGATGGACGCGCTTGTCGCCGAGTTGAGCGAGCGCACCGCGCAGGTCGCGCGCGGCGGCGGCGAGAAAGCCGTCGAGCGCCACCGCTCCCGCGGCAAGCTGCCCGCTCGTGAGCGAATCGACCGGCTCCTCGATCCCGGCACCGCGTTTCTCGAGCTGAACGCCCTCGCCGCCTGGGATCTCTACGAGGGGGCGGCGCCGTCGGCCGGGATCGTCACCGGAATCGGCGTCGTCGAAGGTCAGGAGTGCGTGATCGTCGCGAACGACGCGACGGTGAAGGGTGGCTCCTACTTCCCGCTCACGGTCAAGAAGCACCTCCGCGCGCAGGAGGTGGCCGAGCAGAACGAGCTGCCGTGCCTCTATCTCGTCGATTCCGGCGGAGCCTTCCTGCCGCTTCAGGCCGAGGTCTTCCCCGACCGCGAGCACTTCGGCCGCATCTTCTACAACCAGGCGCGCATGTCGGCGAAGGGGATCCCGCAGATCGCGGCGGTGATGGGTTCCTGCACCGCCGGCGGCGCCTACGTACCCGCGATGAGCGACGAGACGATCATCGTCCAGGGGACGGGAACGATCTTCATCGGCGGCCCGCCGCTCGTGAAGGCGGCCACCGGGCAGGACGTGACTGCCGAGGATCTCGGCGGCGCCGACGTCCACACGCGCCGCTCCGGCGTCGCCGACCACTACGCCGTTTCCGACGAGCACGCGCTCGCGCTCGTGCGCCAGATCGTCCGCAACCTGCACCGGCGGAAGGAGCTTCCCTGGGAGGTCGCTCCGGCGGAACCACCCGCGCTCGATCCGAACGACCTCCACGGCCTCGTCCCCGAGGACTTCAAGCACGAGCTCGACGCCCACGAGGTGATCGCCCGCATCGTCGACGGCTCGCGCTTCGCTGAGTTCAAGGCGCTCTACGGCGAGACGCTCGTCTGCGGGTTCGCACGGATCGAGGGCTATCCCGTCGCGATCCTCGCCAACAAGGGCGTCCTCTTCGCCGAGTCGGCGCAGAAGGGCGCCCACTTCATCGAGCTGGCGTGCAAGCGGAGGATCCCGCTCGTCTTCCTGCAGAACATCACGGGCTTCATGGTGGGCAAGGAGTACGAGGAGGGCGGGATCGCGCGCGACGGCGCCAAGCTCGTGACTGCCGTCGCCTGCGCGGACGTGCCGAAGTTCACGGTCGTGACGGGCGGCTCGTTCGGCGCCGGCAACTACGCGATGTGCGGTCGCGCCTACGGGCCGCGGCAGCTCTGGATGTGGCCGAACGCCCGCATCTCCGTTATGGGCGGCGAGCAGGCCGCGACAGTTCTGACGATGGTCGGAGACGCCGATCCCGACGAGATCCGCGCCACGTACGAAGCGGAGGGCAACCCGTACTACTCGACGGCGCGGCTGTGGGACGACGGGATCATCGATCCGCGCGACACCCGTCGCGTGCTTGCGCTCGGAATCTCAGCTGCACTGAACGCACCCGTGCCGGAGTCCACCTTCGGCATCTTTCGAATGTAAGGGAGGGAACGATGGAGTTGACCAAAGAACGGCTGGCGGAGCTGCTGCGGGACGCGGAAGCCGCCCACGGCACGTACGAGCAGGAGCTCGGGATGCGGGACGAGGACTGGCCCACGTGGTACGCGAGCTACATCCTCGGCAAGGTCGAGGAAGACGCGCCAGCGGAAGGCTAGAGAACGATCGTCTCCGGGAAGAGCGCGCCTGCCGCGAAGCGATCAAGCCGGTAGGGACTCAGGTCGAACGGCGCCGCGTCGCCGAGAAGCTCCGCGGCGACCGCATCCCCGACGGCGGGAGACTGCATGAAGCCGTGTCCGGAGAAGCCGCAGGCGGCGTAGACGCCGTCGGCGACCGAGCCGATGATCGGGTGCGCGTCGGGGGTCATGTCGTAGAAGCCCGCCCAGGCGCGCCGTAGCGGAGCGCCAGCCGCACGCGGGTAACGGACGGCTAGACGTTTCCGCCAATCCTCGACGAGATCGTCTCGCACCGTCTCGGGCCCATCCCAGCGTGGCTCGGGTTCTCCCATCGCGAGCCGCAGTCCGTCCGTTCCGACGCGGCGGAAGTGGAAGCCGTTCTCCTCGATCGTCATCGGCAAGTGGAGCGGAAGCGCGTCGACCGGTCCGATGTCCGCGAGCTGGCGCACGAGCGGCCGCACCGGCAGCTCGATGCCACGCGCCGCAGCGACCTCGGCGGAGCGCGCGCCGCAGGCGATCACGAGCAGGTCCGCGTCAACCGCGAGCGCGTCGGTGCGCTCGCGAACCTCGACGCCGAGGCCGGCAGCCCGTCGCACGAGCTCGCGCGTCACTCCGGCTGGGTCCGCGATCCCATCCTCGCGGCAGATCGAGGCGTCAAGGACGTCGTCGACGCGCAGCCCGTCCACGAAGGCGGGGTCGACGCGCTCGACCGGAACGCCGAGCGACTGCTGGATCTTCCGTCGTTCCTCGAGCTCGGCGCGCCCCTCCTCGGACGTCGCGAGAAAGAGGTAGCCGACCTGCTCGAAGAGCGGCTCGCCGAGCTCCTTGAAGAGACGAATGCTCGCCTGCGCAAGCCGCACCTCCGCCTCGGTTGCGAACTGCTGGCGGACGCCGCCCATCGCCTTGCCGGTCGCTGCGCCCGCGATCTCCCCGACATCGGCCAGCACGACATCGTCGGCGCCCCGCAGCGCAAGGTGGTAGACGATCGAGGCGCCGATCGCGCCAGCGCCGGCTACGACGACTCGAGCCATCCGCGCAACTCCGTGCGCTCGCCGTCCGAGAGCTGCCGCAGCGGGCGACGCACGTCCTCGCGAATCGGCACGCCGCGAAGGCCGAGGATGAACTTCAGCGCCGCGTGGCGCGGGCACAGCTCGACTGCGGCGCGCAACTCACCGAGTGCGATCGCGCCGGCATCGGACGGCTCGCGCACGGCCGCGACGACCTGCTCTGGAAACGCCGCCGCAAGCCCCGAAACCGCGCCCACAGCACCGCCCCGCATCCCCTCGAAGATGAGCGACTCCGGTCCGACGAAGACGTCGAGACCCTCGACGAGGTACGGCGAAAACTTCTCGAACGGCGCGTCGGAGACCTTGAGCCCAGCCAGGTTCGGCGCCCGCTCCCGCAGCGCCTGCAGGACCGAGATCGGCACTGCGTAACCGCTCGCGCGCTCGAACTCGTACACGTAGAACGGCGTCGGCGCGCAGGCGGAAGCCGCGGCGGTGAAGTGGTCGAGCAGCGCCCGCTCGTCGAGTTGGAAGTAGGGCGGCCCGATCACCGCAACCGCGGCAGCTCCTGAGGCGGCGGCGTGCTCGGCGAGTGCGATCGTGTCTGCGGTCGTCTGGGCGCCACAGTGCGCGGCGACCTGAAGGCGCCCCGCCGCCGCCGCGACGAAGAGCTCGAGCGCCCGCTTGCGCTCGTCCCGCCCGAACAGCATCCCTTCGCCGGTCGTGCCGAGCGCGAGCACGCCGTCGAGGCCGGCGGCCGCCAGGAAGTCGACGTACGGACCGAAGGCGTCCTCGTCGAGTCGTTCGCCCGTGAGCGGCGTCACGGCGGCGGCCAGGGCACCTCGCAGCATCTCCCGACTCTATGCTGCGGCCCGTGAGTGCGC
>JALYRA010000026.1 GCA_030855545.1 Actinomycetota bacterium
TCCGTAGTGTGCAATGTGCAGCGGCGCGAGTTATGTGCGCCGTACTGATCCTTGCCCGGTATACCGGTTATAAACCTGTGAAACGGTCACCTTTACGCGCTGCATACGTCGGCGCAACGCTGGCTACATCGATCGTCCTCCTGACCGGGGAACCGGCGCTCGCGCACGTTGACGTACGACCCCGCCTTGTCGAGGTCGGGCGGGTGACCGATCTGCTGGTCGAGCTGCCGCAGCTGCGAACGGGAGCGCCGGTCGAGCTGGAGGTCGAGGGAGACGGGATCGAGGTTCTGTCGACGCGGCGGCGGAGCGTGCTCGGAACCGAAACTCGCTGGACCGTGCGCGTCCGACCTGCCGGCCCGCCGGGCAGCGTGCGCCTGATCCTCCGTGCTGTGTATGAGGACGGCGAGTCCGTGCCGGTTGAGGACACGCTGACGGTGGTGCCCGCGCCGGAAGCCTCGGCGTTTCCTTGGCTCGCAATCGTCGCGGCCGCACTGCTCGCCATCGCGGTCGCAGCCATGACGTTGGTGCTCGCCCGCCGGAAACCCTGATAGCGTCACGTCTCGTGCTCTTCGAGCAGTTCGTGGACGACGACCTCGGCTGTGCGTCGTACCTGGTGGGCGACGAGTCCGCCGGCGTCGCCGCGATCGTCGACCCTCCGTACGCGATCGAGCGGGTGCTGGCGGCGGCGGCGAGACGTGACGTCCGGATCGTCCGGGCGATCGAGACGCATACCCACGCGGATCACCTCTCCGGGCACGGCCGCCTGGCGCTCGAGCATGGCATCCCCATCTCGATCCATCCGGCGGCCGACGTGGCCTTCGAGCACGACGCGCTGCACGACGGCGACGAGATCGACCTCGGCGCCGTGACTCTGCGCGCCGTCCACACGCCTGGCCACCGGCCGGAGCACACCTGCCTCCTCGTGATCGACCGGTCGCGCGCCGACGAGCCTTGGCTCGTCCTCACCGGCGACTCGCTCTTCGTCGGCGACGCCGCGCGACCCGACCTTGCGGTCGGTGCGAAGGAAGGCGCCGAGGGTCTCTTCCATTCGCTGCGCCGTCTGCTCGAGCTCTCCGATGGCGTCGAGGTCTTTCCCGGTCACGTGGCCGGCTCGCTCTGCGGGAAGGCGATGAGCTCGAAGGCGTCCTCGACGATCGGCTTCGAGCGCCGCTTCAATCCCGCCCTCCGGATCGAGGACGAGAGCGACTTCGTCGCCGCGTCGGCGTCGGTCGCCGCGCCGAAGCCCCCGAACATGACGCGGCTCGTCGAGCTCAATCGGGGCGCGTTCGTCGGTGCAGCGACGGAGATCGGCGAGATCCCCCTAGCGCCCGCCGACTCCGCCGTGCTCGACGTCCGGTGCACCGCGGACTACCTCGCCGGGCACACCCGCGGCGCGGTCAACGTCCCAGTGTCGGGTTCATCCTTCGCGACCAAGGCGGGCTTCGTGCTCGACGCCGACAGGCCGATCGTGGTGCAGGGCGCAAGCGCGGCCGAGGCGGAGCGGGCAATCCGAGGTCTTCGCGCCGTCGGCTTCCTCGAGCTCGCCGGCTTCGTCCTCGGCGCAGGACCCGAGCGGATCGAACCGGTCGGCCTCGATGAGCTCGACGAGCTTCTCCGCGACGGGGCGGAGCTGATCGACGTGCGCGAGCGTGACGAGCGCGACGAGGGCTACATCGCGGGCAGCCGCAACATTCCCTACCGCTTGCTACCCGTCTGTGGCGCGGACGTCCCGACCGACCGTCCGGTGGTCACGATCTGCGAGAGCGGCGCCCGTGCTGGGATCGCAGCGTCGATCCTCGCGGCCAGGGGGGTCGACGCCCGCCCCGTCATGGAAGGCGGCGTGCCCGACTGGGCTGCCCGCGGGGGGACGATGGTCGAGTTCCGCCGCTGCGGCTCCTGACGCCTTGTGTTTCTGAAACACAAGCGTTCGTCTTTCGCAGCGGTTCCGTTTCCCACGCGTTGCACGATCACCGGCACGATCAACTGGTGCGTTTCGCGTCCTCACGCTCGAGCAGACCACGGCTTCGCGATCTCGTCGCCGCACTCGATCGGGACGATGCACCTGCAGCGGCGACGTGGCGCGGTCGGAGAAGCCGCTCACAAACTTGGTTTGCCGCGACCGAGCTACCCGCACGTGCGCCGGCTCGTCATCTCGGAGCGTCGGCTCAGAGCGTTGCACGCACGACGCCGCGCGGTACTGAAGGAAGCGGCGAGCACGATCGCCGCCGGTCGCGTTCCTGGGTTCGACTACACCCTCGACCGCCTCCTCGACGCACAAGCCGCGCTGGCCGCCGAGGAGGACTGTGTCTCAGAAACACAAGGGTTCTTTCTCGGCGAGCGTGGGCCTCCCGATAGGGGCCGGCGCGGGCGGGCCGCCGCTAGCTGAGGCGCTCGGCGGGGTAGCCGCGGTCGACCAGGGT
>JALYRA010000029.1 GCA_030855545.1 Actinomycetota bacterium
TGCTCAGCTTCGGCCTGATCCCCGAGTTCATCGGCCGCCTGCCGGTCATCTCCGCGGTGCATCAGTTGCGACGCGAGGATCTCGTCCAGATCCTGACCGAGCCAAAGAACGCCCTGACACGCCAGTATCAGCGCTTCTTCGGCTACGACTCGATCGAGCTCGAGTTCCGTGAGGACGCACTCTGGGAGATCGCCGACAAGGCACTCGCCCGCGAGACCGGCGCCCGCGGCCTCCGCTCGATCATCGAGAACGCGCTGCTCGATGTGATGTTCGAGCTGCCGTCGCGCAAGGACGTCTCCAAGTGTGTGATCACGAAGGAGACGATCTCCAAGGGGCTCAAGCCGACGCTGGTCACGAGCGCCGACGGCATCCTCGACGAGTCCGACGCGCTCGCCGAAGAATCCGCTTAGCCGCGCCTTAGAAGCCGCCGTAGAGGAATCGCTGCCCCTCCATGTGGCCGCCGCTCGAGCCGCAGTAGCCTGAGAGCCGCCAACCTCTTCTCGTTATGGTCAGGGCGTGGCCAGCGACACCATCGATCCCCGCAAGGTCGCCGAGAAGGGTCTCCAGCTCTCGGGCATGGAGTACATCCAGGCGATCTTCGCCGGTGAGTTGCCCGCGCCGCCGATCTCCGAGCTGATCGGCTTTCGCGGCGTCTCGGCCGAGCCGGGCGAGGCCGTCTTCGAGATGGAGCCAGGCCCGCAGCACTACAACCCGATCGGCTCCGTTCACGGCGGCATCGCCCTGACGTTGCTCGATTCTGCGATGGGATGCGCTGTCCACACGACGCTCGAGCAGGGCGTGGCGTACACAACGCTCGAGGTGAAGACGAACTTCGTGCGTCCGATCACCGCCGACACCGGCTTGATCCGCTGTCACGGCGTCGTCATCCACCGCGGTTCGCGAGTCGCGACAGCCGAAGGAAAGCTGACGGACGCGAACGGCAAGCTGCTCGCCCACGGCACGACGACCTGCCTCATCATCAGGTGAGCTTCACGACGCGGCCCGAGCTTCGCGGCACCTTCGGGATGGTGGCATCGACGCATTGGCTCGCGAGCGCTGCCGGGATGTCCGTCCTCGAGCGGGGCGGCAACGCCTTCGACGCGGCCGTTGCCACCGGCTTCACGCTCCAGGTCGTCGAGCCGCACCTGAACGGCCCCGGGGGCGAGGTGCCCGCGATCCTCTGGCCGGTCTCGCGCGGCGAGCCGATCGCGCTCTGCGGCCAGGGAGTCGCCCCCGGCACGGCGACGATCGAACGCTACGAGGAACTCGGGCACGAGCTCGTTCCTGGCACCGGCGTTCTCGCGGCGTGCGTCCCCGGCGCGTTCGGCGGGTGGCTCCTTCTGCTGGAGCAGTTCGGCACCTGGCGGCTCGCGGACGTGCTCGAGTTCGCGATCGGCTACGCGGAGGACGGCTTCCCGCTCATCGCGAGCATCCGCGCGACGATCGACCGCACCGAGGAACTCCTCAACGAGTGGCCCGGCTCGCGCGATCTCTATCTCCCGGCACCCCCGACCGGCGAGCTGTTCAGGAATCCCGCGCTCGCCGCCACCTACCGACGCATCCTCGACGAGTCGCGCGGTGGCTCCCGCGAGGAGGAGATCGAGAAGGCTCGCCGCGCCTGGTACGAAGGATTCGTCGCCGAGGAGATCGACCGTTTCGTCAGCGCGGAAGGCGGCCTCCTCACGGGAGAAGACCTCGCGTCCTGGCGCGCGTCGCTCGAGCCGGTCGCGAAGCTCGACTACGGAGGACTCACCGTCTGCAAGACGCTCCCATGGGCGGCCGGGCCGGTCGGTCTGCAACAGCTCGCGCTGCTCGAAGGATACGACCTCGCGGAGCTCTCCCCGGCCGAGTTCGTCCACGTGGTCACCGAGTGCGCCAAGCTCTCGTTCGCCGACCGAGACGCGCTCTACGGCGACGGCGAGGTTCCGCTGGAGACGCTGCTCTCGAAGGCCTACAACGACGAGCGGCGCGCGCTGATCGGCGAAGACGCCTCGGCCGAGTACCGCCCTGGCATCGGCCACCTACCCAGAGTCGTGCAGGCGGCGGTCACGCCCGGCGCGGGTGAGCCGACCCGCGGGGACACCGTCCACCTCGACATCGTCGACCGCTGGGGGAACATGATCTCGGCGACCCCGAGCGGCGGCTGGCTGCAGGGCTCGCCGGTCATTCCCACGCTCGGCTGGCCGCTCGGCACGCGCGCGCAGATGTTCTGGCTCGAGGAGGGGCTGCCATCCTCGCTGCGTCCGGGAGCGCGGCCACGGACAACGCTGAGCCCGGGACTCGCGCTCCGCGACGGCGAGCCGTACCTGGCCTGGGGCACGCCCGGCGGCGACCAGCAGGAGCAGTGGGCGCTGCACGTCTTCCTCAACCATGTCGACCGCGGGATGAACCTGCAGGAGGCGATCGACGCGCCCGACTTCCACACCGACCATCTGATCTCGTCGTTCTACCCACGCGGCTTCGCTCTGCGCTCGGTCACGGTCGAGGAGCGGTTCGGGGAGGACGTCGTCGCTGACCTCAGGCGCCGCGGACACGAGGTGGAGGTCGCCGGCCCGTGGACACTCGGCCGTGTCACCGCCGTCGCGCGCGAGGAGGGCGGCCTGCTCAAGGCCGGTGCCAACCCTCGGGGTATGCAGGGCTACGCAGTCGGGCGCTAGGCCGTTTGCTGGGCCGTTTCGCGCACTGGGGCTTCGTCGCGCACGGCGCGCACGCTGCGGGCGGTCACGTGCTCGCCACACTCCGGGCACGCCAGGTGCGGCATCACGGTCGCACCGCAGGCCTTGTGCGTCAGCCGCATCGCTTCCCCGCCGATGTGCTTGGAGCCCCAGTCCATGATCGTCAGCAGGACGGGGTAGAGGTCGAGGCCCTTCTCCGTCAGGCGGTACTCGTGCCGCTCGGGCCGCTCCTGGTAGAGCTCGCGCCGGAGGATCCCGTGGAGGACGAGAGTGTTGAGCCGGTCGCTGAGGATGTTTCGAGCAACGCCCGTGTTCCGCTGCAGCTGGTCGAAGCGACGCACGCCGAGGAACGCCTCGCGCAGCACGAGCAGCGTCCAGCGCTCGCCGATCACGGAGAGCGTGTTGCCCACGGCGCAGTTGTCGCGCGTCCAGTCGCTGTTCTTCATTCCGACATAGTTGCATTTTGCAACCCACTCGTCTAGAGTCAGTAGCGAAAAGCAACGGACAGGAGTCAGCGATGACGCGCACGCGCACGATCACCTGGCAAGACCCGGCCGAGGCCGCCGTGCTGTCCGACGGCCTGAACGGGCTCGAGATCCTCCACCGCATCTCGTCCGGCCTGATCCCGGCTCCGCCGGCCGCCGAGCTCCTCGGCTTTGAGCCGACCTATGTCATGCCCGGCCGCGTGGTCTTCGCCTACGAGCCGCGCGAGGAGCACTACAACGCGCTCGGCGCCGTCCACGGCGGCATCCTCACGACCGTGCTCGACACCGTGATGGGCTGCGCCGTCCACTCGAAGCTCGAGGTCGGCATCGCGCCGGTGACGATCGAGCTGAAGACGAGCTTCGTCCACCCGGTTACGCTCGACTCCGGGATCCTCCGCGCTGAGGGAACCGTCGTCCATCCCGGCTCGCGCGTCGCGACCGCGGAGGCGCGGCTCGAGGGAGAGGACGGCACGCTCTACGCGCACGCCTCGTCGAGCTGGCTTATCTACGACCTCGCGGAGAAGACGAAGAAGCAGTCGCTAGCGGCCTGACGACAGGCTCCTACAATGGAGCGATGGAGCCGCTGTACAAGCCGGAAGGCGTCGAGGAACGCTGGCAGCGCACGTGGGAGGAGGAGGGCCTCTACGCGGCCGATCCCGACCCGTCCCGGCGCAGCTTCGCGATCGCGCATCCGCCGCCGAACGTCACCGGCGACCTCCACCTCGGGCACGCGCTGCAGCTCTCGCTGGCGGACACGATCGTCCGCACGCGCCGCATGCAGGGTTTCAACGTGCTCTTCCAGCCCGGCTACGACCACGCGGGGATCTCGACCCAGAACGCGGTCGAGAAGCAGCTCGCGACGGAGGGCAAGACGCGCCACGACCTCGGCCGCGAGGCGTTCGAGGAGCGCGTCTGGGAGTGGCTGCGCGAGTACGGCGGCAAGATCATGTTCCAGTTCCGGCGGATCGGCGCCTCGCTCGACTACCGCCGCGAGCGCTTCACGATGGACGACGACTACGTCCGCGCCGTGATGCGGTTCTTCGTCCACCTCTGGGACAAGGGCTGGATCTACCGGGCGAACCGGATCGTCAACTGGTGCCCGTTCCACCGGACGGCGCTCTCCGATCTCGAGGTCGCGCACGAGGACGTCGACGACGCGCTCACGTACGTGCGCTACCCGCTCGCCGCCGGCGAGGGCCACATCACGATCGCGACCGCGCGGCCGGCGACGATCCTCGCGGACGTGGCGGTCGCCGTCCACCCCGAGGACGACCGCTACCGCGAGCTCGTCGGTCGCGACGTGATCGTCCCCTTCGTCGGCCGGCGCGTGCCGGTGATCGCCGACGAGCGCGTCGAGCCGGGGTTCGGCTCCGGCGCGCTGAAGGTGACCCCGGGTCACGATCCACTCGACTACGAGATCGGCCGCGATCATGGGCTGCCGACGCTGACGGTGATCGGACTCGACGGCACGATGAACGACGACGCGGGGGAGCTCGCGGGCCTGACGCAGGGGGAGGCCGACGAGCGGGTGATCGCTTGGCTGAAGGAGCACGACCAGCTCGAGAAGCGTGAGTCGCACCGCCACACGGTGGCGCTCTGCGATCGCTGCAACACGCGGATCGAGCCGCTCGTCTCGCTGCAGTGGTGGTGCTCGATGGAGGAGCTGAAGCGGCCCGCGCTCGAAGCGCTCCGCTCCGGCCGCGTGCGGTTCCATCCCGAATCGCAGCATCGGTTCGCGATCGACTCGCTCGAGAACGCTCCCGACTGGAACATCTCGCGTCAGATCTGGTGGGGCCACCAGCTGCCGCTGTGGGAGTGCCCGGACGGGCATCACACCGTGACGGAGACCGAGCCCGACGCCTGCGTGGAGTGCGGCTCGCGCGAGCTCACCCGCTCCACCGACGTGCTCGACACCTGGTTCTCCTCGGCGCTCTGGCCGTTCGCCACGCTCGGCTGGCCGGACGAGACCGAGGACCTGAAGGCGTTCTATCCGGGCGACATGAACACGACCGCGCGCGACATCATCCGGCTCTGGGAGAACCGGATGATCTTCGCCGGCCTGGAGCTGATGGGCGACGTGCCGTTCAAGGACGTCGTCATCCACTCGCTCGTGCACGCGCCGACCGGTGGCCGGATGTCCAAGAGCCTCGGCACCGGCATGAACCCGATCGCCCAGATCGAGGCGCACGGTGCCGATGCGACGCGCTACGGCCTGATGAAGATGGCCTCTGCGCAGGACGTTAGCTTCTCGGAGGGCGCGATCGAGGAAGGGCGCAAGCTCGCCAACAAGCTCTGGAATGTCTCCCGGCTGATCCTGCTGGCGAGCGAGGGCGCCGCCCCGGTGGAACGGCCGTCCACCCTCGAGGAGCGCTGGATTCTCGCCCGGATGTCCGCGACGCAGCGGGCCTACGAGCGCCACCTGGAGGCGTTCGACTTCTCGCACCTCGTCGGCGATCTCTACCGGCTTACCTTCGACGACTTCTGCGACTGGTACGCCGAGGCCGTCAAGCAACGCCTCTATGACGGCGACGCCGACGCGCGTGCGACGGCGGTCGCGGCGCTCGAGCGGCTGCTCAAGCTGCTGCACCCGGTGATGCCGCACGTGACCGAGGAGATCTGGTCGTCCCTCCCCGACCGCGAGACGAGGCTGATCGTCGCGCCCTGGCCGGAAGCCGGCGACGACGAGCACGCCGGCGCCCTCGACGCGGTGCAGGAAGCGGCGACGATCTTCCGGCGCAGCGGCGTCGTGGCCCGGTTGGGGGGAGAGGAGAAGCGGATCTTCGACGCGGTCGTGCGACCTGAACGCTCGAAGTCGAATGGAAACGCGACGGGCGAGATCGAGCGGCTCCGCAAGGAGATCGAACGGGGTGAGCGCATGCTCGCGAACGAGAAGTTCGTCGCGAACGCGAGGCCCGAGGTGGTCGACGCCGAGCGCGAGAAGCTCGCCCGCTACCGCCGCGAGCTCGATGCCCTCGCACGTTGACTGGGTAGAGCGCCTCAGCCCGTGGCCCAAGGAGTTCGGGCTCGGGCGGATACGGACTCTGCTCGCCGCGCTCGGAGACCCGCAGCTCGCCTATCCCGCGATCCACGTCGTCGGTACGAACGGCAAGTCGACCGCGACCCGGACGATCGAGGCGCTGCTGCTCGGCGAGGGGCTGTCGGTCGGTGCGACCGTCTCGCCGCACATTCGCTCGTGGGCCGAGCGGATCACCGTCGACGGTGCGGAGGTGGACATCGAGCAGGCGATCGGTCGCGTCCGCCCCGAGGCCGAGGCGCAGGAGGCGACCCAGTTCGAGACGATCGTCGCGGCGGCGTTCGCCGAGTTCGCGGCGCGGGAGATCGACGTCGCCGTCGTCGAGGCCGGCCTCGGCGGCCGGCTCGATGCGACCAACGTCCTTCGCAGCCACGTCGTCCTGCTGACGAACATCGGGCTCGAGCACACCGATGTACTCGGTGACACGCGGGAGGCGATCGCTGCCGAGAAGCTCGCCGTCGTGCAGGAGGGAACGATCGTGGTGCTTGCCGACGAGGAGTTCGCGCACATGGCCGGGCCGAACGTCGTCGTCGGCGGCGCGCGCGAGGCAGCCGCGGCCTTCCTCGGCCGCGACGTCGAACGCGAGGTCGAGGTTTCACTCCCGGGCCGGCTCGAGCGGCGCGGCGACGAGGTCCGCGACGGCGCCCACAACGCCGACGGAGCGCGCTGGCTCGTCGCGAACCTCGACCGCGACGACTACACCGTCGTCGCGTCGATCCTCCGCGACAAGGACGCGGTCGCGATGCTCTCCGCGCTCGCGACGAAGGGCCGTCGCCTGATCGCGACCGAGTCCTCGAACGACCGCTCGCTCTCCGCAGCAGAACTCGGCCGACTCGCCGCCGCGCACTTCGACGAGGTCGAGATCGAGCCCGATCCGGTCGCCGCGCTCGCCCGCGCGCGCGAGCATCCGCCCATCCTCGTCACCGGGTCGCTGTACCTTCTCGCCCACTTGGCGAGGAACGGGGCCTAACATGACGAAGATGCGCGAGCGGGTGACCGTGTTCGCGTTCGCGCTCGCGGTCGTCGGCTTCATCGCAGGCTCCGCGTTCGCGATCGGCTACTTGGTGGGAAAGCTTCTTCTGTGATCTTCGCCGCGACGACAACCAACAACGACGACCTACTCGGAGGAGTCAACGACTTCTTCGACTCGGGTGCCTGGATGGTCATCCGCAACATGGCCATCTTCTTCGTCGTCGTCTTCTGGCTCGCGACCGCGTACTGGGTCTACAAGGACGCGCGCCGCCGGATCGAGGATCCGTGGCTCGTCGCGATGGCGACGGTGCTCGGCCTCGTCCCGCCGTTCGTCGGCCCGATCATCTACCTCTTCTTCCGGCCGCCCGAGTACATCGAGGACGTTCGCGAGCGCGAGCTCGAGATCCGCGCGATGGAGGAGCGGCTCTCGAAGCGCGACCTGCACTGCCCGGTCTGCCGAGCCGCGGTCGAGGCGACCTTCCTCGTCTGCCCCGTCTGCACGACGAGGTTGAAGCAGGCGTGCGTCAAGTGCAACGCGCCGCTCGAGGCGCTCTGGCAGATCTGCCCGCACTGCGCGATGCCCGTGTCGACGCCGAACCTCCCGGGGATCGACGACACGATTGCGGACACCTGGACGACGCCGCGCAAGCGCGCCGCCGAATCTGAGTAACATCGCGGCCGCATGGCCGTCGAGCGCACCCTGATCCTGATCAAGCCGGACGCCACCGAGCGGGCGCTCTCGGGCGAGATCCTCGCCCGGATCGAGCGGCGCGGCTTTCGGGTCGTCGGCGGCAAGCTCGTCCGCGTCAGCGAGGAGCTCGGCAAGGAGCACTACGCCGAGCACGCCGAGAAGCCCTTCTTCGGCGAGCTCGTCACCTTCATCACCTCCGCGCCGACGTGGGCGCTCGTCGTCGAAGGCGAGGGCGCGATCCTGACGATGCGGAAGACGATCGGCGCCACAAACCCCGCCGACGCCGACCCCGGCACGATCCGCGGCGACCTTGCCACCTCGATGCCGAACAACCTCATCCATGGCTCCGATTCGCCCGAGTCGGCGCAGCGCGAGATCGCCCTGTGGTTCGCGCCCGATGAACTCGTCTGACCTCAGCGCTGACGCGGCGCACAACCGCGAGCTCTGGACGCGGACGAACGCGAAGCTGACCGACGACTGGGCGCGGCGCGCCTGGGCGAACGAGGAGATCAACTGGGGCACCTGGGGCGTCATGGAGCGCGACATCCGTGCGCTGCCGGAGCTCGAGGGAAAGGACGTCCTCGACCTCGGCTGCGGGACCGGCTACTTCTCCGCCTGGCTCGCGCGTGCGGGCGCCCGCCCGGTCGGTGTCGACCTGACGCCCGCTCAGCTCGAGACGGCACGCACGATGCAGAGCGAATTCGGGATCGAGTTTCCACTGCTCGAGGCGGACGCCATCGCGACCGGTCTACCGGACGAGAGCTTCGATCTCGTTCTCTCGGAGTACGGCGCCAGCATCTGGTGCGACCCCCACCGTTGGGTCCCGGAAGCCGCGCGGATGCTGCGGCCCGGCGGCGAGCTCGTCTTCCTGCGGAACTCGACGCTCTCGATGCTCTGCTCGCCTGATGACGGCGAGGCGCCCGTCGGGGAGTTGCTCGTGCGCTCCCAGTTCGGGCTCCATCGGATCGAGTGGTCGGACGAGGGGATCGAGTTCCACCTCTCCCACGGCGACTGGATCCGGGTGCTGCGAGACAACGGCTTCGAAATCCTCGCGCTCCACGAGCTCCAGGCGCCGGCCGACGCGAAGACGCACGAGTTCTACGACTATGTCTCCGCCGACTGGGCGAAGCAGTGGCCCTCGGAGGAGATCTGGAAGGCGCGGAAGCGATGAGCTCTCACGCCGTCGCCCCGATCGTGCTCGCGTCGACGAGCCCGCAGCGGCGGCTGATCCTAGACCAGCTCGGCATCCCCTACGACGTCGTCGAGC